>JAFSIZ010000081.1 GCA_017439555.1 Oscillospiraceae bacterium
CATCATAACTCTCCGCAAGCCTGATAACGCATATTTCGAAATTCTTCCGCAAATTGCGCTTGATGTGCGCAGCACTGTCAGCCTCAAGGCTGATGACTCATCCTGGCGGGCAGATATTTGCAGCGCTATTTGCCCTTATGATGGCGCATCAACCGAAGCATTTGCTGAATATTACTTCAAAGGAAAGCTTTCCGAATCGCAGGCGGAATTTGAAGCTTTTGCTCAGGATGTAACAGATCTGGGAATCGCACATATGAACAGACCTGTAAAGTTAATCAAAAGCACATATAAAAGGCCGAATGACAAAAAGAGCTATGAAGCATATTTTGTCGGTTTTGAATTTGAGGATACCGTCGGCGGAAAGCAAATCGGAAACGGTCTTATGGGATTTAAAATCTATATGATTGACAAAGTTCTGTCGGAAAAACAACTTAAAAGCATCTTCAACCAGTTATTCTTTATTGAAAGATAATTTTGAAAGGGGTTTTTATTATGAAAGCGAAAAAGTTTATGTGTATTCTTCTTGCATTCTGTCTGGTTGCTGCTCTTTGCGGCTGCTCCGACTCTCTTCCGAGCACACCCGAAGAAGAAAAAACAGGCAAACAAAATTCCGGTGAACTCTCATTCATTGAGGTAACGCTCGGAGACATGTTCAATGAGGAGTGGCTTGAAGAAGACACGACCTGCAACGTATCGTGGGATAAGCTTAAGCTTTCGGAGGAAAGCGCCGCAAAATATCCCAATCTCAAAAATACTTTTGACGAGATTAACCAAACAACAGACACAGAAGTGAAGGCTCTTATGTATGAGCTTTCATCTGCCGCAAAACAGCTCAGGACAGAAAGCACAGACGCTGTCATCTGCGAGGGAGACAGCCAAATATTCCTTCAAAGAGCTGATTCAGCAATAGTCAGCTGGCTTGAAGAAGAGTATGTGTTCTCCGGTGGCGTCCATCCCGATTATTTTTACAAGGCAATAAATCTCAATCCCGAGAGCGGAGAGATCGTTGCTCTCAACGATGTTATCACGGATATAACCCTCCTCCCCGCTCTTCTCGAAGAAAGAATAACATCAAAATACAGCTACGTTACCTTTGGAGACCTTCAGGAGATTTTCAACTCATATTCCGACAAGGATTATTGCTGGACTCTCGATTATCAGGGAATAACCTTTTGGTTCTCTCCCTATGAAATTGCTCCATACTCCGTCGGTCTGCTTTCAACAAAGATATTATTTGACGAAAACGACGAGCTTTTTGCTGAAAAATTTAAATCAGCACTGCCCGATACATATGCCGTTGCTCTTCCGATAGGCAATGCATTGGGACAGGAAATTGAGTTTGATCTTGAGGATGACGGCAAAAGCGATGTGATTTATGTCGGACAAACGCCGGATCATACGGGCTCATATTATATGTTCAAGGCTGTAGTTAACGGCGCGGAATATCTTGATGAGATAAACTATGCATACGGTTTTGATGCATATCTCGTCCATAAAGACAGCAAAAATTACATTTATACCGTTTCATATTCCGATGGCGCTTATAATATGTTCCACGCCCTTGATATCAGCGGTGACGGAATCAGACAGATTGCAGAGATGTCCGGAACGCAGTTTGATTCGGATTTAGTCGAAGATGCGCCCGATACTTATGTCAACTACAAGCCTTTCTTCAATAATCCCGAAAGCTTCAAACTATCGACCGCAATTGAGCTTCTCGGAAATCGCGATGCCCTTGCGAGCTATAAAACGGGGGATGACGGAAAGCCTGTTATGACCGATGATTTCTTCAATATTGAAACCGACTATTCTCAAACAACAAAAATTCCGCTTGAAGTTCTCATTCTTCCGGATGAAAAGCAAGAGGAGCTTTCTGCCGGAACAGAGCTTTGGGGTCTTCGCACCGACGGCAAATCTTATATTGATATGAAAGCTGCAGACGGGCGCGAAGTGCGCTTTGAGATCGATATTTCCGGTTGGCCAAAAAAGATAAACGGAATTCCCGAAGAAGAATGCTTTGATAATATCATGTATGCGGGGTGAATTGAAATGAAAATTATTAAAAACGTTTTGATATTAATGCCGATTATTCTGATTATATTGACCGTTTCTGCTTGTATGCTAAAAAAGCCGCAGGTGGATGACGGCCCTGGTATGGTTTATAAGGATTCGGATTACAGAAGCATATACGCGAATGTGTTAGATTTCGATTCATATGACGGTCAGCCGATGTTTGCAGTGGCATTTTTAGGCTATGGCGACAGAATGGAATTCAGACACACGTACATTGAAGGAATATTTGAATCGCTCGATGATCATGCCATCGAGCAAATCGGTCATATAGATTACGAAGGCGATGAATGGTATCTGATCGTGCCGAGATATACGGAGGATGTCCTGATAACAAATCTCGATACAGGTGAAGTTCATACCATATACAACGGCGAAGCTTTTACCGTAAAGTGCAATCTGTCTGATCTGCATCCGAATATTGAAATCAGCACAGAACTGAATCTCAGCGGACACAAATTCTCTCCGCAAATCGGAGGAGACGGAAGGCTTGTTGCAAACCCCGATATCCGAGACATAACCGATTATACTGTGATGGATGAAAATTTATATATTCAGGAAGGAGAATAAATTATGGGATTATTAAAAGCAGGTATCGGAGCACTCAGCGGCGTTCTTGCTGACTCCTGGCGCGACTATTTCTATTGTGAAAGTATGGATGCGGACACACTTGTTGTTAAAGGAGAGAAAAGAGCAGGCGGCCGCTCCTCCAACAAGAAAGGAACAGACAATATTATCTCAAACGGCTCTATCATCAACGTAAACGACGGGCAGTGTATGATTATCGTCGAAAGCGGCAAGGTTGTTGAAATCTGCGCGGATCCCGGTGAATTCGTCTATGACACAGGAACAGAGCCGAGCATTTTCTATGGTAAACTTGGTGAAAACATCAAGAAGAGCTTTTCTGAAATCGGCAAGCGCTTTACATTCGGCGGTGAGCCTGCAAAGGACCAGAGAGTATATTATTTCAACACAAAGGAGATTATGGGAAATAAATATGGAACACCGTCTCCGATTCCGTTCAGAATTATGGATCAGGCAATCGGCTTCCCACTTGATATCAAAATCCGTTGCCACGGTGAGTATTCCTATAGAATAACAAACCCGATGCTTTTCTATACAAACGTCTGCGCGAACATTGAAAGCGCATTTACAAGAGACGAAATTGACGGCCAGCTCAAATCCGAGCTTTTGACAGCGCTTCAGCCTGCAATGTTCAAGATTTCTCAGAACAATATCTATTACGGTGCAATCCCTGCATATACAATGCAGCTTGCAGACGAGCTCAACGAGCTTCTCTCTTCAAAATGGAGAGACAGGCGCGGCGTTGAGATTGTAGAATTTGGCGTATCAAGCGTCAATGCAACCGAAGAGGACGAAGCGAGAATTACAGAATATCAGCGCTCTACGGCTATGGGCAGAGATGCAAATATGCTTCGTGGACATATGGCAGGTGCAACAGCTCAGGCTATGGGCACAGCGGCAGCTAACCCCAACGGCGCTGCAATGGGCTTCATGGGAATGAATATGGCAGGTAATATGATGGGCGGTATGTCGGGCTTTATGCAAGGCGCAACTTCGACTCAGGATACCATGGTTAGCCAGCCGGCAGGAACCGCAGTTCCCGGAAGACCCACCTGGAACTGTGTGTGCGGAACACATAACACGGGGAAATTCTGCGAGAATTGCGGAAAACCTCAGCCGAGCCCGGCAATGGGCTGGCAGTGTGTGTGCGGCTCGGTGAACACGGGCAAGTTCTGCCAGAACTGCGGCAAGCCGAAGCCTCAGGGCGCACCGCTTTATAAGTGTGACAAATGCGGCTGGACACCCGAGGATCCCGCAAATCCGCCGAAGTTCTGCCCCGAGTGCGGCGATGTATTCGACGAAAACGATCAGTAAACTTTCGGAGGTGTATTATGAAATATACAGGTAAATGGATATTCCATTCTGTCGGAGCAATGAGTGAAAACGGAGAATTGACATATATGACTGCGGAAGAATATCTCAATTCCCCTATGATGTATATTGACGAAACGGACGAAGAAGCTGTTGCGGACGAAATGAAAGAACGCAAGCAGATGACAGGCTCCTGCATCGAGGTGTGTGAAGACGGAAATCTTTATATGCTTATGCCACTTCCCGAGGGAGTCACCCAAGCTGAGGTTGACGAAGCGGTTGCCGCAGGTCATATAGAAGTCAGAAACGGAATGCTTTGCGGAAATTCCATGCCATGGGAAGAACGCGACGGCAAGCTTTGGATCGACACAGGCATCGAAGGCGAAGTTTTCGGTGAAAAGGCAGACACGTGGGCTTGCGCAATTGATGAAGAAGGCTTTTTTGCCTTTATGAACATGAGATATATAAAGGAGGATTAATTATGGGACTTTTTGATTCTTTGAAACGCGCAGCGGATTCCGCCCTTCGCAGAGAAGCAACAAAAGCAGTGAATAATGCTGTTAATAACGCAATGAGCAATAATGACAATGCCGTCGGAAAAGGCGCAAACCGCTCTGAACGCTTTGTTTTTCAAGCTTTACCGCAGAATGTTTCCGAGCTCCAATCTCTTCCCGAGGCAACACTTGACACACCTTTTAAAACAGCGGCACTCACGATTGCAACACTTTGCCTGTTCAGCAACAATCAGGATTCAATGTATGAAATGCTCGATTTTCTGAAAGGCCCCGAGTCTGTCAGCAACTATGAAAAGCAGTTTATAGGCGAGAGATTGCGCGGAAAAGAATATATCCCTCTCTCATATTTTAGCGGCGCAACACCGCAAAACGGCTATTCTCCCTCCCAGCCTATGACAATAGAGGTATATGAAAACCCCTATTCCTTCGACAATGAGCACTGGGCAACCCTTTGGGTCAAGAGCGGCGGTGCAGATAATATGAGATCCATAAAATTCCGCGAGAAGCCCTCTACAGGACAATGGTTCCTCAATGATATTCAATGCCTGTCTGAAATCAGAGTTCCGGCAGAAGCGGATCCGTGGGCATAGGATATGAATATCGACAAACTTATCGGCTGTTGGATCAGCACTGATCTGTCTTGCTGTGCTTATAATTTTCTTGAAAACGGACGTGGTTTTTATTCATTCGCCAGCTCCGAAAAGGAGTTTAACTATACCGCAGATGACACCTCTGTGACAATTCATTTTATAGGCGATTTTATGCCGAGCACGTTCAAATATACTATTGAAGAAAATGTATTGCTTATAGAGGACAGCTTTGGAACTCCCGTGGAATACAAAAAACAAGGAGAAACAGTGTTATGAAAAAAATAATCAGCATTTTACTGACTTTTACCATTTTATTTTCCTGTATAGGAATCACAGCGGTTTCTGCACAGGAAGAATACATAGAAGTAAGCTCAGTCGAGATCCTTAAAAAAACTCTTGAAAGTAGAGGAGATAAGAATATCATCGTCACTCAAGACATTATTTACACTTGTCAGGTAAAAGATGCAGGTTCTTACTGGATAACGCTCGGCAGCGGTGAAAAAACCTTAAATCTGAACGGCAAATCCGTTGAACTCAATGCCGAAACAGGTGTAGAAACCACTATGATAAGAGTGCCAAGTGGCGCAGAGCTTATAATCAATGACACAAGCGGCGACAATTCGGGTACACTTTTCTGCTACGGGAAAATGGAGTCTGCATATTCTGAAGCGGCGGGAGCCGG
>JAFSIZ010000082.1 GCA_017439555.1 Oscillospiraceae bacterium
ACTCGTAACAATGGACAACGGAGTGGTGGGTACATTAAATATCATAGGATATACAAGTGCATGCAAATATGAAACAGTTCTGTATCTCACAAACGGAGAAATCCGAATGCAGATAGAAAACAATGACTATATTGAACATTGCAAGCGTGGTGAGGATTTTGTCCGCACTCCTTGCGAAAATGTGAGTGCCATGGAGGTGCAGATTGCCGAGCTGGTGAACAGGCTGAACGACGGAAACCGAACACCGGTTGTCGATGGAGAGTATGGAAAGGATATAGTATGCGCAATAAAGCGCTTGTATTCCGAGGAATAAAGATTATCCCGAATAACAGCCTGATATATTTATCAGATGCTAAAAAATAATTGACCTGCATAAGGTTGATATAAAACAAAAGGAGGAATTTTCTAATGAAAAAACTAATCGCATTAACCCTTGCAGCAGTAATGCTCTTCGCGCTCTGCGCATGCAGCGGTAACAGTGGCACAGCTTCCGGAGATGTCTCGTATGACATTCCGGAGGGAAAACAGCTTCCCGATGATGCGGTACTGAACATTACAATAGGAAGTCATTCATCGTGGCCGTATGACGAGGACTGGAAGATTTGGGAATACATTCGCGAAGCAATGGGCGGAACGCTCAATTACAATGCAATCCCCGGCAGTGACTTTGCAACAAAATTCCCGCTTATTATGGCAAGTCCTGAAGAGTTTCCGGATGTAATCGGCTTTCAGAACAAGCCGGTAGGCTTTGCAGATTATGCTCAGCAGGGTGCATTTGTTGCTCTTGATGATTACGAAGAATTCCTTCCGGACTACAATGAATTCTGGAATTCAGTACCGGAGAATGAGCAATGGATGAGAGATACCCGCAGAGACTCGGACGGTAAAATATACTATGCCCCGATTTACGGCATGGAGCGTGCAACAAATCTTCGCACGTGGCTTTACCGCAAGGACATCTTTGATAAGCACGGTCTTAACACACCTGAGACAATTGATGACCTTTACAACGTATCAAAAAAGCTTAAAGAGCTGTATCCCGATTCATATCCGCTCTGTATGAGATCAGGTCTTGGTAACATGAACGTTATCGGTTCTTCGTTCAAGCCGAACTTTCATTTCAACGCATATTACGATTTTGAAAACGAGAAGTGGAGCTATGGTGCAACCGAGAGTGAGATTATGCTCGAAATGGTAGAGTTCTTTAAGAAAATGGTAGATGAAAAGCTCATTCCCGCAGACTTTATGACAATTAATTCAAGCACATGGGAAGAGCTTGTAACAACAGACCGTGGATTTATGATGCCTGAGTATCAGGTGCGTATAGACTTCTTCAACTCCATTGCCCGCGCTAAGAATCCGGATTATACAATGGCTGCAATGGTTCCGCCGAAATCCACAAACGGAATTGGTGTTGCAAAGGTCAACAAATACAACAACGACCCGATGGGCTTTGGTGTGCTCAACACCGGAGATAAGGGAAACATTGCAAACGCTATGAGATACGTCAACTGGTTCTACTCCGATGAAGGTGCAGAAACAATAAGCTGGGGTAAGGAAGGAGAGACCTATGAGGTTGTTGATGGCAAGCGTAAGTTTATACTTTCGGACGGCGAAGAGGTAGGTCCTAAATACGGTTTCAAAACTATAGGTACATACCTTCGTGTGGATCCTGCTATGATTGATGCGTCTATCTCGGAGGAACAGGCAGCAACAACCGACTTTATACTCGAAAATACTTATCCAAAGCTTGATCCGATGCTTTACATGGAGCTTTCGGCTGAGGACAGTGCACTTGCCGCAGACTACGACACATCGCTTAAAACGGTTGTTGAAGAAAACCTACAGAAGTTCATTATCGGTCAGCGCCCGCTTTCCGACTGGGATGCTTTCCAGAAAGAGCTTTCTGAGCTTCCTGTCTCTGAGCTTCTCTCAATCTACGAAAAAGCATATAATGCGATAAAGTAATATTATGCGTTGACCTGAAAACTTAAATACATTATTTCTTTTTGCAAAATAAAGCATACCTCTGACATTTTTAGTGTCAAAGGTATGCTTTCTCATGTGCGCTCGGCATGCGTTATAACTTGGTGGTGAAAGTCCGCTACAGGCTTGGCAGTAGGAACTGTTAGCTAAAGACAAACTGCGAAAACCAACTTCCCATAGTCAGGGCAGAAGCTTAGATATAGTGTTCTATAACGTTAAAGTATTTATGCGAGGATGGCTTGGATATTACGGAATTGCGGAGATGAAGAACGAGATACAAGATTGGAACGAGTGGCTCCGAACCATAACAAAAAAGACTTGCATTTAATATGATTGAACCGCCGTGTACGGAACCGTACGCACGGTGGTGTGAGAGGTCGGCTAATCAATTAATGGTTAGTCTCCTACTCGATTGTTTGTTGAAGTGTATCATATTACTAACTAAAAAGCAATACCTTTTAAATATTCCAGATGATTTCAGAGTTTCCATCCTCGTCCATAATGATACGGTTTATAAGGATGCTGCATACGCCGCGCTTTTCCTC
>JAFSIZ010000083.1 GCA_017439555.1 Oscillospiraceae bacterium
GTTACTTCAATCTCTGTTGCGAGAGTGTTTGCAAGGTCTGCATTTGCTGTTGCTGTGATTATTGCCACGCCTTCCGCCACGGGAGTTACAACGCCGCTTTCTTCATCAACCGTTGCAACTTTCTCGTTGCTTGATGAATATGTAAACGTTGCCGCCTCTGTTGTTGAGGAAAGATATCCTGTTGCAGAGACCGTTGCAGTTTCATTTTCGTCAACGTTGATTGAGGATGTAGTTGACGTGATTTTGCCGTTCATAAGTGCAGATTTTGTTCCGCCTACGAGATAGAAAGAACCAACATATGAATAGGGATTTCCTGCTTCCGGCTGGTATGGTGTCCCAATAACGAAGTTTATAATATATTCGCCCGGCTCTTCAAAGTTATATGAGCATATATATTTTTTTATAGCCGTACCGTCTTTTACATCGGGGTTATAGACATTATAACTTCCCGCCTTATCCTTGGGATAAGCACTTTTTTCACCCGTCGTAATATATACATCCATATCGACATCGCAACGTGCCGGAGTCTTACTTAAGGTATCAATTTCTATGCCATACAATCCTGCAACCGGTACATTTATCTTGAATGCCATTGCCGTACCATTGCCCATAAGCTGAACCCTAGCATAGTACTTTACATAGTTTGCATCATATGCCTTTCCTCCGGCATAGCTGTAGAATCCGTTTGTCAGAACTTCATCCAGCTTGTCAAGAGAGCCGTCCGCAACGGCTGTGGATGACTTGTATCCGAGATCTGTATAAAGATGCTTTGTAACATCATATTTAATTGTAGCACCATCAACGACATAGATTTCTTTTATTGCACAAACCTCTTCGCCAAACTCATTCGTTGTATACGCAGCTATGTTCGCTTTTCCAACTGCTCCCGGAGTTACAACTCCGTCTTCAGAAACATTTGCAACAGCCTCATTGTCGCTTCTGAAAGAAACAGGGTATGCGGATTTATCCTCAACTGCACTTCCGTCTGCCATAAAGAGAGATGTTGAAATTGCCGCAGTTTCTCCGGTGCCGCAAGAAAGTGTATCTCTGTCTATATCCGCAACAATTGTCGCAAGGCAGTTTTCGGTCTCCTCTCCATTTTCAATGAGATAGAACGTTCCGACAGTACCGTAAGTTCCGTTCGTCGCAAACTTAATTGTGTGAAGTCCTGCTTCCTCAAAAACAATTCCTTCTACATATCTCGGCTCGTCAACAACCTTTGTAAACTGATTGACCTGACCCTCCGTTGCGTTCTTTTCAACAGTACCTTCTTCATAGTTACTGTATCTGCCAACATATTCACCGTCAATATATACTTCAGTCTTTGTGTCTTTCCAATAGTTTCCGCACCACATTTCCATAGTGTATGTACCGGCTTTCGGAACAAATATATCGAAAGCTATCCAATCTCCGCTCGAAATCTGGAAACCGATGACTGCATTGTAGTTAAGCTCCGAATGAGCTGTGAAAAGTCCCTGAGATGAAGCATTGAAGCTGAAGAATCCGTCTGATGCCTTGAAATCCATCACCGAAAACGGTACTCGTTTTACCGCAGACGCCTCGGTCGAGCTTGACTCCCAAGCAAGACCAAGCTTCTCCACTACACCTTGGAGGTCATACTTTATACGTATGCCTGTGCTTTCCGCTTCTCCCTCCTCTGCAAATACCGCCGTAGGCAGAAGTGTCGCGACCAACATAATCGCAAGAAGTATTGATATAAAGCGTTTCATAATATATTCCTCCCATTTTAGATAAAAATAGATACTAACATTATAAACTTATATGTGCAAGTATTCAAGCAAATTCGTTGTAATATATGGACATTTTTATTTTTTTGTGGTATCATCCCAAATAAGAGGTGGTTTTCTTATGAAATCCTTTAAAATGGGGGTGCGTAACTTTGACATTCTCCCCGTGCTCGCAGGCTCTGTTA
>JAFSIZ010000084.1 GCA_017439555.1 Oscillospiraceae bacterium
CCCCCCGATTTTTGCATATTTTTGCATTTTCCAGTACTTCAACTTATAATTATACACAAACATCATGATATGTTGTGGCTCAATATCCAAAAAGCGCAAAAGACGCGTTTAAAAGCTTTGTTTCAAAATTGCGGAATATATAACGCTGTTTTCACATAAACTTATTTTACATATTATATTATAATCAGGAGTGATTTATATGAGCAAGGCTTTAAAGACGAAAATCATATTTATTCTCATTTCTCTGGGTGTCGGAGGCCTTTCCGCGCTTCTGACACGCGGCAGTATGGATATCTTTGACACTGTCGTGCGCCCACCGCTCTCACCGCCGCCGATATTGTTTCCGATTGTGTGGACGGTTCTTTATGTTCTCATGGGGCTTGGCGCGGCGCGCGTATATCTGAAAGACCCGAAGAGTCCCGGGATAATGACGTTTGAAATCAATCTCGCGCTGAATTTCTTCTGGAGTATAATATTTTTCAATATGCGCGCGTTCGGGTTTGCGTTTTTGTGGCTTCTCGCGCTGCTTGCAACAGTTATTGTTATGACAATGAGATTCTACAGAGTTGATAAGCCGGCGGCATATATGCAGATACCCTATATTCTTTGGCTGCTCTTTGCAGGATATCTGAATCTTTATATTTATCTGATGAACTGAGGAATACTCCCGACGGAAGGCTCCACTTGAAGTGCAAGGGGAGCCTTTGGGGTGGATTGACTTTTTTGTGATTGCGTGTATAATAATCTCATAACACATTTTTATGGAGGATTATTATAATGGTAGTAATTGAAATGGAAAACGGCAAGAAGATAAAGCTTGAGCTTGATGCACAAGCTGCACCGATAACCGTCGAGAACTTTGAAAAGCTCGTATCGGAAGGCTTTTATGATGGGCTCACATTCCATCGCATCATCCCCGGCTTTATGATTCAGGGCGGATGCCCGCTCGGCACAGGTACAGGTGGCCCCGGCCACACAATCAAGGGTGAGTTCAAATCAAACGGAGTCATCAATCCGATAAAGCACACGCGCGGCGTTATCTCTATGGCTCGCTCTATGATGCCCAACTCTGCAGGCAGCCAGTTCTTCATTATGCACAAGGATGCTCCTCATCTTGACGGCCAGTATGCCGCTTTCGGCCGCGTTGTCGAGGGCATCGAGGTTGTTGATGAGATCGCAGCTGTCCAGACGGATTATTCAGACAGACCGACCTCACCGGTTGTCATGAAGAAAGTAACGATAGAATAGGGTGGCTGCAATGAAAAGATTTATATGTATAACACTTGCTCTTGTTCTCGCGCTTTCGCTCTTCTGCTCTTGCGGAAAATCTCGCGCAGATAAGCTTATGGACAGATATACAGAGCTCGCAAACACATATTCATCCCTTTCGGCAACCGTTGCAGCTCAGAACGACACAGCGCTGCTCGGCAAGTTCTCGCGCATTGGCATTGACCTGACCGACATTGCAACAGAGCTTTCAAAGAACGGCGACGAAATGACAGACGAAGCCCTCGATGAGATAGAGACAAAGCTCAACGATATTGAAGTAGCAATCGCCGCGATTGCCCCGAAAGAAAAATAAAAACAGTTTTGTTATAACAGTCAAAAAAGAGCCTTTCCCAAATCGGAAAGGCTCTTTTTGACATTGATTTACTTGTTGTTTGCGTCTGCCGCTGCCTGGATTGTGAGGATTTCGCGTGTTGTGCGAAGAACCTCTGCCGTATCGATGAGAAGATCGCTCTCACCGTTTATTTCCTTGACAAACTCGCCGAGACCTGTTGCATCATATTTCTTGAGCTCGACCTTTTCAAAGCCTGCACCGCCATCGAGCGCAACCATAAGCTGTGCGCCTGTGTCGGAATCTATACCTGCGCTCTGTGCCTTGAGCTTATATTCAGCAACGCCGCGTGTTCCCCAAACTGTTGTTCTCCAATATGTCTCAAGATTGAAGCCACAGCTTGCAGGAGCTGCATAGGAAACGTCTGCAGTGAAGCCTGCGCCGTTTTCCAGCTCAACCATAAACTGGCCGCAATCGTTAAATTCCGGAACCTCTGTTGCGAAGTGGTTCCAGACTCTTGCGCCGTGAACCTTCTTGAGTCCTGCGCCTGTGAGGAAGCGGACAAGGTCCATACCGTGGATAGCTATATCATTGATTGTGCCACCGTGCTTGCCCTTTTCAAAGTACCACATCGGGCGAGAGCCATACTGGAGCGGATGCTGACCTGTCATATTGATTGCTCCGACTTCGCCGAGAGTTCCGTCTGCGATCATCTCGCGGATGTTTCTCATACCTGCAGAAAAACGCATTGTGAGATAGCAGCCGACCTTGAGCCCCTTTTCCTTTGAAAGCTTTTCAATCTCTTCGAGCTCTGCAAGGCTTGTGCAGATGGGCTTGTCGCCATAGACGTGCTTACCTGCCTTGAGCGCCGCAATTGCGTGAGCGCCGCGGTCACCGTAGCAACCGCCGAGATTGATTGCATCAACTCTGTCATCATTGAGGACATCCTCAAGAGTTGCATAGTTGAATTCGATTCCTGTGCCCTCGGCAAGCTGTTTGCCGATCTCCGTTTCTTCCCATGCGCCGAGAACATTGATGTTCGGGTCTGCCATTGCTTCCTCATATATTGCGCCTGTATGGCGGTGGCGGAAGCCAACAAATACCAGATTCATAATTTTCATTCTCCTTTATAATTAATATTTTTTATTTATAGCTTTCCAGCTTATCCATAAGGTATCTGGATATGCTTACCTCAAATTTGAGTGCATCGAGCGTCAGCTCTGCAGGGAACGCACCCTCAAACACGCAGGACTCAAGCGTGAAGTCGCCATTGTAGCCGACCTCGGCAAGTGCGCGCATAACCTCGTTCCAATCCACCTTTCCGAGATAGGGAACAAGGTGGCGGTCATTGACAAAATCGTTGTCGTGGATATGCAGACAGCCGATTTTGCCCTTGAGGTTGCGGATTGCATCCTCCGGATTTTCAACGTTTATCGCCGCGTGACCGATATCGAAGCAGACCGTGAACCATTCAGGGTCAAGCTTTTCCATAAATGCGGCAAGCTTTTCGCTTGTTCCGATTCCACAGGGCTTTCTTCTCTCGCGGAGCTCGTCCCATTCAAAGAGGTTTTCTACTGCGATTTTGATGCCATATTCCTTTGCATACGGCAAAAGACTGTTGTAAAAGCGAAGATTTTCCGCGACGACGTCATAGCCCTTCGGCACGGGCTTTGTTGCGTGGACAACAATCATCGGCGCGCCGACATAAGCCGCAACCTCCATCTCACGGCGGATGCGCTCAAACGTCGCCTTGTTATGTTCCTCATCGCCGAACTTCTCAGGCGGGAAGGTTGCGTGAGCCTGATTGCAGACGATGCCTACCTCTTCGGCAATCGCCTTTACCTTCTTTGCGAACTCCATATAGTCATCTGCTGCGACAGGCTCACCGGGAGCGCTGAGCTCACGAAGACTCAAATCATAGGCATCAAAGCCCGCCTCCTTCATAAGGCGGAGTGTGTTCTCAATGCTGTGGTGTTTTTTTATATATCCTGTTGAAGTTGACAAACGCATATCATCACCCCTATTTAAGTCCGTTGACGATTTCTGTCGATGTCTCGATGAGCTTCTCGGCAGTTCCTGCAACGTAGCGTGCGGTAAGAGCTTCATATCCACCCTCATCGAATGCAGACTGCATCGGATAATATCCCTCATAGCCGTTTGCACAGCAGCAGGGGATCGTCAATGTGAACTTCGAATTTGCCTTGATACCGCGTCCAACATCCGTGAACGGCTCGCCCGGGAAGCCTGCAAATACCATATCGCCGACGGAAAGCGCAGTTATCGGAAGCTCCTTGTAATCCGGAAGTGCCTGCATACGCTCTATTCTCGTTGCCTTTGCAATCATCTCTGTTCTGAGCATTCCCTTGACATCGGGAAGCGCGCCTTCGCTTCCGAGCTCGTGGTAACGCTTTGCAAGCTCAAGAGCCGCAGGGATCTCTTCGGGTGTTCCCTTGTTGTGTTTAACCGTGATTATCTTCTTTGCGAAATTGACCTTATCGCCCGGAAGGTCTTTTGCAAGCTCATAGTTTGAGATAACGCTCATCGCGATTTTTCTGCCCATATAGCGAGCACGGTCATAGCCGCCTGCACACTCTGTCTCCGGGTTGAGGGTTACGTCTATGTGGTTTGAATCGCCCTGTGCGCCGTTTAAGTACATACAGAGAGAATTCGGAACATTAAGCTCATATGTATCGCGGACGAACTTCGGATAGTCAGCCGAAAGAGCGCAGCCGCCGATGACATCGGGATGAACCTGGAAGTTTACGATGCCGATTTCAGGCTTTCCTTCGCGCTTGATGATGAGAAGCTGGCTCTCTTCATCGGGAGTGCAGAGCGCGTGATCGATATCCGGGTTCTGCCAGCCGGGATTTGTGCGGACAGAGCCGTCTTTCATACGGTAGCGGCGGATGAACGAAACGCCCTTGACCTCACCGCGCGTATACTTCATTGTTGCCGGAGCAAGATCCTGCAAAGCGAGGTTTGCAAGGTCGGAAAGGCGCTTGATGAGCCAGAGACCGTATTCGGGGTTATCAAACTCACCGTCAACTGCCGCGGCTGATGCAACACCGGGGCCAAGATGAGTGTGGGTGCAGGCGATGAAGATTGCATTTTCCGGAAGGTCGTTTTCCTTCATTATTGTTTCGCGGATTTTTGCCTGGAAAATCTGATTCATACCGATAAGGTCAACGCTCATAACAACAGCGCGCCTCTCACCGTCATCAAATGCAACGGCTGTTGCGAGGAGCGGATCGAGAACGCCGTCTGCATATCTCGGTTCAAAATATCCCTGAACCGATACACCGAGCGGCGGCGTTATGTCAACTCTTGCAAAACCTGCTTTTAACATAATAATCACCTTCAAATATTTATATAGTTAATAGAATTATATACTGCATCGCCTTTTTTTTCAACACCCAAACCTCGTTTTATAAAAGTTTTTTGCTTGTATTGCTTTTTTTACTGTGGTATACTTTATCCGAGGTGATTGATATGTCGAATGATATTGCAAAGATTGATAAAAATCTCGCGGTTGCGGGGATTGATGCTCCCGGCTGCGTTTTTCACGATGTGAGAAAAGCTCCGTTTGAAATATACGGGTTATATAAGCCGCAGGAGGGCGATACCTTCCGCAGAATCCCGAAAGAGGTTGCGGAGGCAACGAGTGAGGGTGTTGCGATACTCCACACCAACACTGCAGGCGGAAGAGTCCGCTTCTCAACGGATTCCGAGTATATTGCAATTCGCTGCACAATGCCGAACATCACGCACTTTGCTCATATGCCTGCAACAGGTGTTTCGGGGTTTGATATGTATGTCGCAAGAGGCGATAATGAAATTTTCAAAAAGACATTCGTTCCGCCTTGGAATCTGATCGACGGGTATGCGGCAATCTTCCATTTCGGAAACCGTGAAATGCGCGAGATAACAATAAACTTTCCTTTATATAACGATGTTGATTCGCTCTTTGTCGGGCTTGAGCCGTCTGCAACTCTCGGCAAAGGTAAGAAATATAAATATGAAAAGCCTGTTGTATACTATGGCTCTTCAATAACTCAGGGCGGCTGTGCATCTCGCCCGGGAAACAGCTATGAAGCATTTATCTCGCAAAAGCTTTCCTGTGACTACATAAACCTCGGCTTTTCGGGAAATGCAAAGGGCGAGGATACAATTATGGACTATATCGCAGGTCTTGATATGAGCGTTTTCGTCTATGACTATGATTACAACGCCCCGAGTGTAGAGCATCTTGAAGCGACTCACGAGCGCGGCTTTCTCAAAATCCGGGAAAAGAACCCCGATCTCCCTGTCATTCTTGTTTCCGCACCCAATGATGATATTTATGCAACAGATCCGCGCCTTGAACTTCGCAGCACCTACACTTTACGTCGCACAGTAATCTTCAACACCTACGAAAACGCTATACGCCGCGGCGACAAAAACGTTTTCTTCGTTGACGGCTGCGGTCTTTTCAACGGAGAATTCCCCAACTCCTGCACCGTTGACGGCTGCCACCCGAACGATCTCGGTTTTTTCCGTATGGCAGAAGCCATCGGACGTGTGGTTGAGTATGCACTGAATTTATAAAAGCAATAAAAAATTTCATTTTAGTCTGAAATGGATTTGATTTACCTTGACATTTATTCCCTGTGTGATATAATTCTCAATGTTAGGCGAATTCCTTGCCCTACGGTATAATATCGTTTGGCAAGCACCTCTATCTAAAGTAGAGGAAAATTATTTGAAAGGAGCCTGAACACTATGAAAAAATTGAACGTTGCCGTAATCGGTTACGGCAGAAGCGGATGGGGCATCCACTGCAAATTCTTCGGTTCTGAGAACAACGATATCATCAACGTTGTTGCAGTAGTCGAGCTCGATCCTGCGCGCGAAGCGGCCGCAAAGAATGACTTTGGTTGCGATACATACAGCGACTATAAGGAGCTTTTTGCCCGCAAGGATATTGACCTCGTTGTCAATGCATCCTACTCGGATATGCACTATCCGATCACACTCGATCTTCTCAACCACGGCTTTAACGTACTCACAGAGAAGCCGATCTGCAAGAAGGCAGACCAGCTCCGCGAGCTCATCGCAGCTGCAAAGAAGAACAATGTTCTCTTCACGATCTTCCAGCAGTCACGTCTCACAGAGTATTTTATGAATATGGAAAGAATTATGAAGTCCGGCATCCTCGGCGACATCAAGCTCGTCCGCGGACGTTGGAACGGATTCTCACGCCGCTACGACTGGCAGACACTTCTCTACCGCGAAGCAGGCAATATGAGAAACACAGGACCGCACCCGTTTGAGCAGTGCATCTGGCTCTCAGGCACAGACGAAATGCCGAAGAACATCTATTCAAAGCTTGAAGTCTGGAATTCTCGCGGCGACGCTGAGGACTATGTCTTCGCAGTTCTTGAATATGAGAACGGTCCGCGCTTTGAGATTGAGACAAACCCGTCTGACCCGTTCAACGAGGGCTGGCTCTATCGCGTCTATGGAACACGCGGAGCAATGCGCGTTTCCTCGACAAAGATCGAATATCAGTATTATCTCGAAGAAGAGAGCCCGCAGACAGTTCTCGACCACAAGTCACTCCACGATGCAGAGGGCGATCCCGCATACTGCAGCGACAAGATTGAGTGGCACAAGGAGGCCCTTGAGCTCCATGGCGATGCATTCGAGTTCGGCACAGCTGCATACTACCACCGCCTCTATGACCATATGGTAAACGGCGGCGAGCTCTTCATCAAGCCTGAGCACATCATCCCGGAAATTGAGATTTTCGAGGAGATTGAGCGCCAGAATCCGCTTGTTCAGAAGTTTGAGAATCCGTTTGCATAATAAAAGCAAAAAAGGACTTCAAAACGTCAGAAAAAGACATTGAAATAAACTCGCGTTTGCTTTAAGATATAAGTAAACAAACTGATTGGAGTGTTTAAAATGTTTAAAATTGCTATTCTCGGCACAGAAAACTCCCACGCTCGTGCATTCTGCAACCTTATCTATAAGGGCGCACCGGCAAACGGCTTTGTTCCCTATGCGGATTTCGAAGTCATCGGTCTTTGCGGCGACAGCGCTGAGGAGAACGAGCTTTTAAAGGAAATCACAGGCGGCAAGGCTGAAATTTCCGACGACGGCGACAAGTGGGTTGACGAGGTTGATGCTGTTATGGTAACAGCTCGCCACGGCGGCAAGCACCTTGCATATGCAAGAAAGTATATCGAAGCAGGCAAGCCTGCATTCATCGACAAGCCGATCACAATCGATCCGGAAGAAGCTCTTGAGCTTGTACGTCTTGCAAAGAAGAACAACGTTCCGCTCTGCGGCGGCTCTTCCCTCGGTGCAATCGAGGACACCGCAAAGGCAAAGGCTCTTCGCAACAACGATGAGAAGATGCAGCGCGTCTATGGCGGCAGCGTTTGCGCACCTATCAATATGAAGAATGATTGGGGCGATTTCTTCTTCTACTCACAGCACCTCGTTCAGATTATGACAGAGGTTTTCGGCCACGATGTAAAGTCCATCCTCGGCGTAAGCCGCGACGATGCTGCAACATTCATCGCACGTTATGCTGATTATGACGTAACAGGTCACTTCGGTTCATATGCATATGCTGCAACAATCTATGCAAAGAGCGAAGTCCACCATGTCAACCTCTCTCTTGACAATGCATATCTCAACGAGTTCCGCCGTTTTGAGCATATGGTAAGAACAGGCGGTATGCCTGAGTCTTATGAAGAGCTCATCAACCCGGTATTCATCCTCAATGCTATCAAGGAAGCTCTTGATACAGGCAAGGAAGTCGAAGTCAAGAAGCCGGTTATCTAAAAAGCGAAACAAAATCCTCGCACAAAAGGCGGCTTCACATAGGGATAAATCGCCATAAAAAGCAATCCTTTGGCGCATAACTGCATTAAATCAGTCGCAAATCCGTCAGGATTCGCGACTGATTATAATTTGTTCTGCATCCAAATTCTTGTCTTTTATGGTGC
>JAFSIZ010000085.1 GCA_017439555.1 Oscillospiraceae bacterium
GCTTGCTCCGTCTTTTTTTAAGCCGGAGCTCGCTTTTCTTGCTGCTCCTCCTTTTCCGATGCAAAGAGCTTTGCATCGGGATTTTTGTGAAATTACAAAAAACAGCGCATAGGAAATGTTTCTTCCTATGCGCTGTATGTATTTGCGTGGTTTTCGGGTGTTTGATGATACAATTTTATCATCTCAAATAACATTTAAAGAAAACGCAACCACCCGGTTTCGAGGAAAGTTTAATTATCATATTGCACAAATAAACTTCTCAAGGACGAAAAATGTGTCTTTTACGTGAGTGCTTGGTCGCGGTTGTTTATTGAGTCCATTGATACATTAATTGTGTTTATACAATGTAAATTTATTATTCCTCTCTCAAAACCACGTAAAATGCGTAAAATTCAACGGATGAAGTAGTAATACCTCATCCGTTGTTTTGCTTTTGTTTACTTTGTGTAGTCGAGTATTCTCTTAATGAGAACTGCAACTTCTGCACGGGTTGTGTAGTCGGTCGGGGCGATAAGTCCGTTCTTGCCGTTTACAAGACCGCTTGTGATGAGTGCTTTTACTGCATCCTGTGCATAGTCTGAAACTATGTCAAAGTCGGGGTGTTGCGGGAGGATAATATCCTCCCCTACGGATATCTTGCCCATTTTTTCGAGTGCTCTGTATACGATTACCATCATATCCTGACGGGTGATTGTATTTTTCGGTGCGTACTTATTATCACCAATGCCGTTTACAATACCTGTATTTCGCGCTATTGCAAGTTCCTTTGCAAAGTAGTCAGAATCCGCAACATCTGCGAAGTTCTCAGTGTTATCGCTTTCGAGCTCAAATGCACGGACAAGAAGAAGTGCGAAGTCTGCGCGGGTTATGTTTGCAGCAGGTGAGAAGGTGTTTTCACTTGTTCCGCGGATTACGCCTTCGTCTGCAAGTGCATTGATTGCATCTTCTGCCCAAGCGTGGTTTTCAAGGTCGATGAAGCGGGCATTTCCTGTTCCCGGAGTTTCGGGAACCGTCGGAATTTCAGGTTCTTCGGGGACATCCGGAGTTTCAGATTTTGTGGGAGCTGATATTTCTCCCCCACCTCCACCCGATCCGCCGGTTGTTGAACCGTATACGGTTATGATAATATCTGTTGAGGAAACTGCCGCACCATCATAAGCATAGATTCTCACTACATTCTCGCCTATCTGAGACGATGAGGGATTCCACTTGAATTCACCTGTTGTTGCATCAAGAGATGCACCTCGCGGAAGGTCTGCAGAGTATATTACTGCACCGCCGTCAGCACTTTTTGCGCTTACCTTGAGTGAAATTGCACTTACTGCAGTTGCTGTCACATCGGAAACCGGAGCAAATACCGGCATATTGTTTTCAATTGCTTTAAGCGGAATCCGTAAGGTATTTCCCGCTTCGATATTATAGGTAATTTCATCACCCACCATTGAGCGTGCAAGAGATACATCATCAATATCAAAGACTGCATTTCCTTCTTCATCGCAGGTTGCACTTGCAATTCTGTAAACTGCATTCTGCAAGCCGTCGTTTTCAATGTAGACGTATTTGTCGGAAAGGATTGTTGCATCAATCGGTGCATCGAGCTTTGCCGATATTGTGTTCTTCGAGACGTAACCCTTTGTGAAATCCGTTACCGTTCCCGTGATTGCTGCAGTGCCGCCGAGACCTGCGATAAGGTCGCCGTCGTTTACATATTTGTAGATTTCATTTCCTTCTTCGTCACACATATAAACACCGACAAAGCCGCGGAAGGTAAACTTATTATCAACTGTATATGTAACGGTATTGTCTGTCGCGTATACAATATAGTCCAGTCTTCCTTCGTTGTTCTTCACAAGCACCGCTTTTGCAACATCGTCGCTTGTTTCAGTTCCGTCGCCAATTATTTCAACCGCCTCAATTGAAGCTATCTTTGAATTATCCTTATACGGCTCATAGACTGTTGTGAAGAGAGAGTCTAGATTCTCGCCCTTTCTTCGTGCAAGAATATATTCAAAGTGGTCCATATTTGCTCTTAAGTTATCCTTTGTTCTCGGAACCATGCCATCAACTATTGCAACTTCGGTAAGGTCGAAATCATTGAGCATTGTAAATTTAAGTCCAAGTTTTGGATTTGTTTTAAGCTTCTTTTTGAAATCCTTAATCTTAAAGTCTGCCGAAAATTCTCCCGACGGATTCTCAACACGGCGGACGTTATCCATCCACGAAAATCCGTTGTCATAGGCTGTGGACTCATCGCCCCATTCTACATTTTCTCCTGCATACGTTCCCTTTTCCTGAAGAATGAGCGTTTCTTCGGGAAGAGTTACTTCTTCTGACTGTGAATGGAAGCTGTAGATATGGTCATCGCCTCCCTTTACGCGGAAGAAATCAACACCATAGGATTCATTTTCCGAGAGCTTTACCATAACAAGAGTTCTGCGGTAGATATCCGTTGCATTGTATGCATCCGGAACATCGGTGTCCATAAGCTTTACCACTCCACTATCATCAAAGTGCAACGGCTTCGCTGTATGATTAAGTGTGTCCTGCTTCTTTGCATCGACAACAACAGTATTATGGCTTATGGTGTTGCTTACCCACTGAGCACGATTTCTGTTATATCCTGTATCTTCGGGATAACCCAAGTCAGGTGCAAAATTGAGTCCAAAAGCTTCAATTCCGAGGTTCAAAGCATCAGAATGCTGGTGGCTTGTTCCACCGGAACCGGAATAGATCCAAAACGCACGCTGTGTGTTTGTATTTGCACCGGAGGTTGTTATCGCATTTGAATAAAGCTTTCCATCCCGAAGCATCGCAAGGCCATATCCTGTGAGGTTGACTGTTTTTCCGAAGTCATACTCCCCGTATGTATCGATTATACCCTGAATTTCTTTCTTGACATTTTCAGGATTCTTTGTGAAGATATCAGCATGCATATCATCAGTTGAATTTCCGTTTGCAAAATACGCAAGCTGACCGAGCTCTGTATCACCTGTACGAATATATTCTTTAAGCATATTTTCTGCAGTGAAATTTGTGGCTATTGCTCCGGCAGAAGCGGCATCACCTATCTGCGGTGCAGTATTCGAGTTCATAATGATGTCGCCCTGTGCCTTCATCATCTTCAAAAATCTCGGATTTGCATAGAGGTTTGCTTCCGTGTATCCGTCATAGTCATATAAATATTCTGCGAACTCAAGAGTTCTTGATATCCAAAGACCATTATATTCCGGAGATGATTCATTACCGTGTCCGTCACGATCGACAAGTGAATATATCTGGCTGTTTACATTTCCGCCTGTACTCTTGCCGACAGTCTTGACACCATCCTGCATAATCCAGTCTATCCACTCTTTTGTTTCAGGCTGTGAATCGAGAACTACCGCTGCTGCAGCAAGAGCTGCCTGATGCATACCGAAATTGCCGTAGATATCAGCAGTCTTACATCCTTCAAATATTGCACGAAGGATTCCGTCTTCACAGTTTCCGCGAATAAGAGCTGCATCTGTTTTCGGATTTTCAAGATTGTATTCTTCCGCTTTTTCCGAAAGGAAGGCTATAACTCTTTCATCCTCCATCATCGGCCAAAAAGCATCATAGGAAAGTGCCATTGAACGAGCAAGGTCTGTCTCCCAGATTCGTCCGATTGCCTTGCCCTCATCGGAAAGCCCGTGGGAATTATAATACTGACGGTTTGTGCCTCTGAGTCTTCCATACTGCGGAAGTGAATATTCAGGGTAAACATCTGCAACACGGTCTATGATGATTGCACCGAGACGGCCGTATTTTTCATCACCTGTATAGAGATAAGCATCGCGAAGTGCCGCAAGTTTTCCTCCGACAAGGCTTGATGGGTACTGAGTCATTGTCGGTCCCATCCAGATTGCGCAGTGGTTATAAAATGCAATATATGCGTGACATTCCTCAACTCCGTTTGGATAGGTTCTGCCGGGGAGATATCCAAATCCGTCGTCAACTCCCCAACCGAGAGTCGTTTCACCTTCGGTGAACTTAACTGTATCGGGATGGTTCTCTGTTCCGATTTCGGGATAGAGCTTATTTACAAGATAACCTTCCTCACCGTTTGCAACAAGCTCTGCGTTTTTCTCGTGTGCAAGCTTGTGTGAGAAGTTTCCGTTTTCGTCAATACCAAGCTTATAGAAGCTTCCAAAATCGTTTGACGGGAAAAATCTCTTACAGTCGGGACACTGAATTTTCCAAGGATGGTTTACTGCGTTTACCGTATATGGCATCATACTGTAGTTCTGACGCAAATTCACTCCGCAGTAGCGGCAGTTATACATTTCGGGATCATCCATATATCCTACTGCCATTGAGCGCGGAATTCCTTCCTGGGGAATGAGCTCCCAAAGAATATCTTCTTTATCAAGAAGAGAATCCGCAATTTTGACCGCAGTTTCCTTCTGACTCTTGGCCCAATCATATTTTGATGCATTTTCAACTGCGTTCGCGCGTTTTTCGTAGGTATAATAAGTCGGGCCACGCTTTGCAGTTCCGATATGGACTGTAAGCTCTGTTTTCCAGGTTGTTCCAAGGCTTGTTACTGCAACCTCAACGACACCCTTACCGAGAGCCTTACCCGTTATGATTCCATCATCGGAAACATCAATCGTATCGGGGGTTTTGTTTACATAGGAAACAGTTGCATCGGGAAGTGTGATTTTCTCACCGTCACGTTTTGCTGTGTAGCCGATTGTCGTTGTTTCGCCTATCTGCATTCCGCTCTTTGCGGAATGTGCACTGAGGGAGACTCCGTCTGTTCCGTCCAGTATGACATAACCGAGATACATCGTGTATGCGCCTGCACGCTCCTTGACCTCGAATGTCATCACATATTCACCGACTTCGGGGATTTCAACATCAAATGAAGCGTTTCTTGATAGAACCGTATCCGAATCGGCATAACAGTCAATTTCCCCAAGCTTGAACACATCGTTTCTCCAAAGCTCATCATCAAGCTCAGCAGGGGCTAAATAGAAATTGCCGATACAGCCGTAGCGGTAACCGCCATAATTCAAAGTAAGCGTCATTTTGCCGACATCATCTTCATTTGCCTTGAACTTTATCGAAAACCACTGTCCCGTCTGGCTTGTCTGTGCCTGAATGCCATATGTAAGACTGTTTCGGAGAGTTGCAGCCGATGCATCGTCAAGGCTTTCGTGATTTCCTGCAAATTCCCAGATATCACCCGTGTCTGCATACTTTATCGGGCGTATGTCACTGCCCTCATATGACCACTGACCGAGAGTGAAATCAATTTTTCTCGAAATGCCGGTGAACGGAAGTTCCCCTTCGCTTTCAACTCTGACGGCAATGGAAGCTTCCTTTGTGACATTGCCAAACACAACAGTCACTTTAATTGTTGCTATACCCGAAGATACGGCTGTTATCTTTCCGTTTTCGTCTACCTTTGCAATATTATCGTCTGAGCTTTCAAAGGTAACATCCGCATTTGAAAGGTCTGCATCCGTTGTGTCTGTATATTTGCCCGAAAGCTCGATATTCGCAGTTTCTTCGGGGGCAAGGATTGATTTTGAAACAGAAGCGGAAACAGAATCGAGAACAAGCGGAGTTGCATCAAGGGTGAGCGCAGAAGGATTCATAAGATATCCGGTTGAAGCCGCCTGCTTTGTTCCGCTACTCTTGAATGTTATGACATAATCTCCGGAGGCATCAAGTTTAACACTTCCGAGAGCGACACGGTTTCCAATATCGAATGCCGCATCCTTTGCATAGTAATCAACCGAGCCAAGCTTATATTCGGCGCTTGTTCTTTCGCTTTCAGCAACGGAAGCAGGAGCGAGATAGATATCTCCGATACCGCCCGATTTGTGGGTTGCGAAATCAAGAAGAACGCGGTATTCTCCCTTATAGATATCTTTAAGCGTGAGTGAGAGCCACTGACCGGATGCATCACTCGGGGTTATGTTGAGGCATCCCGTGAGAGTTCTTGCGTGAGTTATCTTGGGTGTTCCGTTGTTTTCGTATTTAGTATAGAGGGATGCATCCATATTGCAATATTTCCAGTTGCGCCCCGTCTTTTCATATGTGTCGAGTGTCGGAATGCCGACGTTGAACTGAGTGTTACCGGATTTATAACCGAAGTCGAATTTATAGTAATCCTTCTGCTCGATTTCTGGCTCTTCTGCAGGCTTCTCGGTCTCTTTGAAATTAAGAGAGAGGAGTCTTGCGTTGTGACCGTTGCCGGTTGTTGCATCTTCAAAAGTAACTATATATTCGGTTGCCGTTTCGTCCGTTTCGAAGCCCTGAAGCTCTGTTGTTGCATTTCTTGCATCAAATGCTCCGACGAGATATTTTTTGTCCATCGGGTCTGATGCTCCCTTCGGAGCAACATACATATTTACAGCAGTTGAATATCCGCCCGTATATGTGTTAACGGTAGGCACGAAATACGATCCGGTATTCGGAAGCTTCAACATAAGTTGCAGATACTGCCCGACAGTATTGAAGCCGATACTCATATATGCGCCGTAGGACTGGTTGATTTCAACAGTTCTTGCGTTTGTCTCCTGAAGAGCGGCAAGAGAGGAATCCATACCATAGTATTTCCACTCGCCGTTACTTCCGCCCTTTGCGACATATTCGGTAACAGTAGGTACCTGAACAAGTCCGCCTGCATCATTTGCCTGACCGAGCTTGTATGTGTATTCGGAAGCAAGTTCAACAGGTGCGTCCGGCTCACATTCCGTAAGAGTTAGCTTTGACGGGTTCATTGAAAGACCTGTTGCAGAAGCGTTTTTGCTGACGTTCTTGAAGGAGATGATGTATTCTCCGTCTTCGGGTACGGTTATTTTACCGAACTCAACGTTTCCGTCCTTTTTGGGAGCGGCAGCGGTTGTGTTTGATGCGGAATAATAATCGACGAGCCCGAGAAGATATTTCTCTGCCATAAAATTGGAAGCATCGCTTGCAGGTGCAAGATAGACGTTTCCTGTTCCGCCGTCCGTTCGGGTTGCATATTCATAGCTGATTTCATATGTTCCTGCAGGAATTTCCGCAAGAGTAAGTGACTGATACTGACCGTAAGCCGACGGAACAAGGTTTATGCACTCGCCGAGAGAACGTTTATTTCCGCCGATATCCGTTGTAAAGTGCTTCCAGTTTCGTCCTCCCGGAATATCATAATCCGTAAGTGTCGGCATCTGAACAACAGCATTGCCAGTGACCGACATATCGAACGTATAGGAAATATTCTTCTTCGGAGCATCGGTTTCCTTGAGTTCGAACTGCGCAGGAGCGATGTTTCCGACGTGTGTTCCGATTCTGAAGGAAAGGACATATTCCGTTTCTGTTGTTGTTATGGCATTAAAAGAAACTGTTCCTTCATTATTTGCCGCAGCCCCACGCTGATTGACATTTCCGAGCTTATATTCCGCCGCAAACTTGTCAGCTGCAGAGACCGGTGCAAGGAAAACTTCAACGTCAATTGATGCGGCATTGTTGTTGAAATAAGTAAGTGTCGGGATGTATGCTCCGCTTTTCGGAACATTGAGCTTCACCTGAGTGTACATACCGACAGCCGTTGCCTGAACCTGAAAGCCGTAGGTCATAGTTCTGTTATAGCCGTAGCTTCCCTGATAAAGTGTGGCAAGGTCATCGCTCATACCGTAATACATCCATTTACCTTGCGATGTTGTCTTGTCGTATGAATCAATCGTCGGAACGCCGACAACGCCGCCTGTTGCGGTACTTCTGAAGTCGTATGTGTATGTAACATAATCCGTAGCCACGGCATTGATTGCAGGGAACATACCGATAAGCATACACACAGCCAGAAGAATCGATAATATTCTTTTCATGTTACATCCTCCTTTTAGGGGTTGAGCCGAGAGAAAATTTCCTCTCGGCTTGCATTAAAAACTCTATTTAATCTGCATATATAACACGGATGCTTCCATCAGTGGTTTTGAAAATGAGATATCCGCGGGCAATCGTTTCTCCATCTCCCGATGACTTTGCGGTAAACTGTCCGCTTCCCGTTTTCTCCGAAGCTTTTGAATGGAAGCTTGCGACGGTCGGTGTAAACCCGTCACCAAAAATGATACCTGCTTCTATTTTTGTGTATCCTGCAGGAAC
>JAFSIZ010000086.1 GCA_017439555.1 Oscillospiraceae bacterium
GCATCAACTGCATTCATATGGTAATTTGCCATTACACTTGTGCCTATAACGGCAACGCCTAATCTCTTTGACATTTTTTATCTCTCTTTCTTGTTTTCCATGGATATCACCGCACTTTAAGGCACGGTGATATCCCGCTTTGTTATCTGTCTGAATAAACTATGCTTCCGTCACTGAGGATAGCATAACCGATAGCTGTTTTTCCTGTTTCGTTAACTACCGAGAAAACATTTGCATCCGTCTGCATAACTGCCTTTGCTGCTGCATCCACATAGGTTGTTGTTTTCTCAGTGCTGAAAAGAATTCCCTTTTCAATTGCAGAATCAAGTCCGATAAACTCAGCAAAGGTTATTCCTGTTGTGGAATCCGCTGAGATGAATATACGTCTTACCGTCTTATCAAGCGGCTCGTACTTTTCATAGATTGGTGTAAGAGTACAATCCTCATATGCCTTAAAGGTGTAATTCGGCTTAAAGGAGATGATCTCATCGCCCTTTTTCCAATAATTAAATACGTTTTCTCCGCTTTTGTTCTCACGAACCCAAGCATAATCGCCGAGATTTACATCTGTGCCATATTCGAAGGGATACTCTTTTCCATCTATCGTTACAGTAACAGTTTTCTTGCCGTTATAGTCTGCAACGAAGAAGGTATCGTCCTTAAGGTCAGGTACTTCTGCATTCGCTTGTAATGCTACCTCATCATCTTCTCCCGTGTACTTCCAACCTATTGAATCACCAAAGCCGGGCATTGCGCCGGGGAGCGCGGGCAACGTGACACTGCCGTTGGAAATAGCTTTTTTACCAAGAACAGTTTTGCTTCCGTCAAAGAAAAATGCGTATTTTGTACCAAAGTTTGTCTTTCTGTATACTGCGTAGACCAGATTTCTTCCCGGTGCTACTTCAAAGGAATATTCATCCTTGTCGAAAGACACAATCTTGCGGTTTGCGCCAAGCCCGACTGCCCAGTACATAAACTCGTAATCATCACCGACCGACGGTGCGACCGGCGAATATTTTGTGTTGACATCAACGTTTTCGTTTACAACATCATTTACAACGCTCTCACCCGTTGCGATATCCTGTGCAACAACAGTAACTGTAGCAGTTGAAGAATATCCGTCAAGTGTGTTCTCCGTATTGTTTTCTGCCGTAACGCTTGTAAGCTCGTTATAAAGCTCGCGGTCGGCGGTGTAGGCTTCCTGTCGCGCCACTTCTTCCTCGGAAGGCTCCATGACCTGCGTAAGCTGTATGCCGGAGAGTCGGATAGTCTGGTAATTACTTTTTCCGAGAAGCGTGGTACCCGTCTTTATTCCTCCTCCGTCTGCAGGGGCATAGCCTTTATCTCCCAAATCCACGTTAGCGCCATTTGCGTCACATGCAACATCATTGAGGTAGAAGGAGTTTGCATCCATATACATAACGATGAAATATTTCTTTGCCGAGTCAAGATATTTCGATGAAAGCTTGCTTTCCTTTGTTCCGTCGGCTGTCACCGCCACATACCCATCTTCTGCCTTCAAGGTTGAGAAATTAAAGTACCCTTCGGGAGACTTGTTGTCACCTAAAAGAGCAGCTTTATTCGTATCTCCGGTAATTGTGCTGTTATCTTCTATAACATATATAGCCGGAGCCGCCGAGTTTGCCGCTGCATCCTTGTCTGTTTTAAAGCTGATGTTATATGTGCCGGATTCCTTAACCTGCACACCAAATACCGCCAAAGGGGCGTTTTGCGTACTATACCCATAGAACCGCACCTGAATATTAGTTGCTTCAAAAACACCGTTTTCTGCGGTGTGAGTGAACTGATTACTACCCGAATTTTTTAACTTGTACGCTGTTGCCGGATTGAATTCCTCAATATTCGGCTCTCCTGCAGATTCGCTTACAGCATCAAGCTTAAAGTTGGTGAGGTTCATTATCCATGAGCCATTTCGTGTGGCATTTTCATTTACTCCACACGGAATAAGAACGAGATAATATCTTGATTGATCGAGTGTTGTGCGCCCGATGTCGACATCTCCACTCTTGTCGTATAAATCAATTTTTCCTATACGGTAATTTGCGCTCAGAGTTTCTATATACTCTTTGTAGAAGCTTTCGCTGAATATTCCCAATTTATTGGCATCTACTGTGTAATCTGACGGAATATTGTATTCTTCCTTTGGAATAAGGTATACTTCAACCTCAGTTGCGGGTGAATCTCCGGTTGTTACACAAAGGCTTGCATCATAAGTGCCATTTGATGCGGAAATCTCAAATACAATTGCTGAACGTATTCCCGGAACGTCATCAGTACTTACACCCGGAGCAAAAGCAACTCCAGACTTTTCTTCATCCTGAATCTGCCATAATATACGCGCATCATACGATACAGGTGTATTGCAACCATACGCATTGACAAATCCCCACGGCGAAGAAACGCTTGTCTCCGCCATATTATCGATTGTATGCAGTCCGGATGTCAGACGGCGGTCTGTCAATGTCGGTTCTTCCCCGAGATCGTGTACCGACTTATTGAAAACATAATTGTAGCTTATGTTTTCCTCTGCCGCAAACGCTGATGGAATAAATGCTGCAAGCATTACTGTTGCGAGGATAAATGATAAGATTTTTTTCATTTTGATAATTCCTCCTAAAATTTGTTTTATATTAACACGTAAGTGTGTTAAACATTTTGCTTTTTGAATTACTTTTTCACATACTCCAATATTCGCTTGATAAGCACGGCGACTTCTGCTCGTGTTGTGTAGTCCAACGGTTCAATGTATCCCGATTTGCCGTTTACAAGCCCTGCGCCGATGAGCGCAGAAACTGCTTCTTTTGCGTAGTCAGCGACGGTGGTGAAGTCCTCATTTTGCGGTTCGCCGTAAACGCCGAACCCTACACCGAGTTTCTGCAATGCCCGATATACAATTACCATCATATCCTGGCGGGTGATTGTATTTCGCGGCGCAAACTTGTTATCACCGATACCGTTGATTATTCCGGCATTGCGTGCAATCGCAAGCTCGGATGCAAAGTAATCGCTTGCCATAACATCTGCGAAGTTTTCTGTGTTATCACTTGAAAGCTCAAATGCACGGACGAGCAGGGACGCGAAATCTGCGCGGGTTATGTTGTTTGCCGGGGAGTACGTGTCAGATGTTGTTCCTCTTATTATTCCGTTCTGCGCGAGTGTGTTTATCGCGTCCGCTGCCCATGCGTGGTTATCAAGGTCTGTGAAACGGATAGCATCCGTTTCACCCGACGTGTCGGGTGCATTTTCTCCGTCTTCGGTTTTGTCGGTTTCATCGGTATTTGCCGTGTCATCCGGTTTATCATTTGGTGCGGCACCGCCACCGCCACCACCGCCGCCACCGGACGGTGCAGTGGTATCACCGGAATTGTCTGCGGACGGCTTGCCGGTCGTACTACCGTAAACCGTTACGGTAAAGTGAGCTGTTGACTCTCGCCCGTCGCTGTCTTGCGCTGTAACTGCAAAGTGGTTATTCCCCACCTGAGAGCCATCCGGCTTCCACGAAACTATTCCCGTTGCTTTATTTATCGAAGCGCCTCTCGGGGCATTTGTCAGCTCATACGTAAGCGTTGTTCCCTCAATATCGCTTTCTGCTTTTATTGCAAGAGAGAACCCGCTTCCGGCACTTACGGTATACACATTCTGTACGTCGTCAAACCGCGGAGAAAGGTCATTTTCCGAAGACAGCGGGATGCGCGCTTCCTGACCTTCCGCTATTGTATATACATACCCCAAGTCCTCGTTGTACATATCCACAAACTTTCTTATAGGTGTTATTCTTCCGACATCAAGAATGATATCATCGCCGCTCTGTTTCGCCGAAACAATCTTGAATGTGCCGCTTCGTGTGGTTTCGCCGTTGTCCACTATCACAACCTTGTTTGCAAGTGACGCAAGCTCCTCTGCTGAAACGGACTCGGTCGGGCGAAGCCATACTTCATTTTTCTCCTCAAGCGTCTTTGTAAAGCCTGTAACTATGCCTTCTATCGAAGCCCTTTTCCCTGTTGTCTCGCCGATTATATCTCCGTCAAGAACATAATCGTATGTATTCGTGCCGTTTTCAATGGTATATACACCTATCGCACCGCGGAAGTTAATTGTTCGCTCATTATCTGTCACCGAATAGAGAACATTGTTGTTTGTGGCATAGAATACATAGTCAATCCGTCCGTCTGCATGCGTGACCTTAACGGCGCGGCATGCATCATCCGCTCGTCCGGTTCCGCTTACCTTTGTCATCTGAAGCTCTTCGGCACCAAGAAGAGTTCTGCTTCCGCGATACGGCTCGTAAACCGTTGTGAACACAGTGTCGAGATTTCTTCCCTCGTTTTCAACAAGCACATACTTAAGCTTATCAATCCGCTTATTTTCTGCTTTATCCGGCACATATCCGTCTGCAATTGCAACGTTTACATCTGCGCCCTGCTTTACATTTGTGCCGTTGAGCATCGTCACGTAAAGCCCCAGTCCATTGGAGTTTGAAATAGCCTTGTTGAAGTCTTTTATTTTGAAATCTACTTCTATTTTATCCTCCGGATTTTCATCACGGTCTACGTTATTAATCCACGTATATCCGAGCGGATACTTGTTGTTCGGCGAATTCCCTCCCGGATCCGGACCATATTCTACATCAGGTCCTGCATATGTTCCGATATACTTTCCGTTTTCATCAACCTGGGGAACAAGCGTTAATCCTTCAGTCTTTGTTATCTCGTTGCTTTGTGCGTGCAGGCTGTAAATGTGGCTGTTTCCGCCGAGAATCCTGAACAGGTCAACATAATAGGAGTTCTTGTCATCCACATTAATCATAACAACAGCCCGGCGATACTCGTCAATGTTCTCATCCTCGTAGCTGTATTTTGTGGAAACATCAATTACCTTGACCATATCCGTATCATCATAATGCTTTACTTTGCCGTGGATTTCGCTGTTTTCCTTTTGCATTTTTTCGTTCACAACCACGGTATTATGCGAAAGCGTAGTTGATACCCACTGCATTCTGTTTGGATCAAAGCCTGTTTTCTCCGGATATCCAAGCTCCGGCAGGAAATTAAGTCCGAAAGCGGTGAGTCCGAGATTTAAGCTATCCTCGTGACCGTGGCTTGTTGCAGCACCGCCGAAATAGAGCCATGCATTTCTCGTTGTATCATCCGCTGTTGTCGCCGTCACATTGCTTGAAAAGGCTTTGCCGTCACGCAGAATCGCATATCCGAAATGCGTCAGTATATCCGACTTAAGGTCAAGCGTTCCGTATTTGTCAATAATATCGGAAATCTCACGCTGAAGGCTTTCGGGATCTTTTGTATCTATACTGTAATGAAGCCCGTCCACCTTGTCGCCGTTGAGCATATACAAAAACTGTGCAAAAACCGGGTCCTTTGTCTCAATATATCCCTGAAGCGCAAGAGCCTCATCCAACCAGTGCGAATTTCCCGCAGTAGTTCCCGAATCGCCTATCTGTGCCGAGTAGCTCTTTGCAGCGTATACCGGAAGCAAACCGTAAAACATCTGCTTATACTTCGGGTTGTTCGTAAATTTTGTTTTTTCTAAATCTTCGATCCCTTCATAATAGCTGAGAGATTCCGCAACGCTTATCAAACCATCAAGCCATATAGTTCCGTATTCCGAAGCTTCATCACTCATACCGTCGGCATCGGTCGTGGAGAAAAGAACCTCATTTATTCCACCGCCTGTTGCCAAGGGCTTTACGTTCTTCCAGCCCGGTTTGTTTAGATACTCAAGCCAGTGCTTTGTTTCATCGGGTGAGTCTAAAACTATTGCACATATTGTCGTCACCTGCTGTGCCGGGCCGAAGTTTCCGAAAACCTCATAGCGGCGAACGCAATCAAGGCTTTCCCGTATCAGCCTATCCTCAATATGCTGCCGTATCTGTGACGGAGTTTGCTTTGAGCTTCGCATTTTATACTGACTTGCTTTGTTTTGTATAAATGAAAGCACATACGGGTCGTCATAAAGCTCAAAGACCTTGTCATACGAACGCGCATTGTTCATAACAAGACCGGTTTCCCATATACGCCCCTCACGCTTTCCGTTGTTTGAACCGCCATCAGAGTTCCACACATCATCTCCGAAAACCTTTATATCATAATCCGGGAAAAAGTCTGCAAGGCGGTCTAAAAGTATTGCCGCAGTCCTTCCGTATCTGATGTCTCCGGTATAGTAATATGCGTTTGCGTTCGAGTCTATCGCATGGGTAAGCATACCGCCGCCGTCGCCGTTCTGGTATCTCCACAAAGCACTGTGGGCGTATTCTGCGATATACAGATGGCGTTCTGTTATGAATTTATTATCAACAGTGTAGCCATACGGCGTTCCGTCGGATTTTGACGGCACATAGCCGTAGCCGTCATCAACTCCCCAGGTTTCTACCGTTTCACCGTCACGAAGTCCTTTTCCGCAGTTTATTGTCTTGTTATCCTCAAGGTCATCGTAAAAGATGTTTGTAAGATATCCGCCCTCTACTCCGTAGCCGTAGTATTTCTTCCACTGCTCACTATGTTTTGTACCCGGCTCATCTATTGTTTTATCACCAAAGAGCTCGCGGTGCTTATCCAGCGCAGCCTGATAAATGAATTCTCCGTATTCATTAAGTCCAAGCTTATAAAAGCTTTCAAAATCATTTGACGGGAACAGACGCTTACAATCCGGACACTGGATTTTCCACGGTCTTGTGAGCGGTGCGTGTTTCCACGGGAAATTTGCATATTCTGCCTGCAGATCAGTTCCGCAATAGCGGCAATAATACATTTCCGGGTCTCCCTCGGCACCGACAGTCATACTTCTCGGTATTTCCTGAGACGGGAAGAGATTATATATCTGCTCTTCAAGCCCGACATATTTATCCGCTCTTGATATCTGAGTCTGTGCAGAGGACTCTGCC
>JAFSIZ010000087.1 GCA_017439555.1 Oscillospiraceae bacterium
ACACAGGCATCACACACACCGCGCTTATCATAAGAAAGACAAATAAAACTCCGGGAAAATATCCGCGGCGTTTCGCAAAAATAAAATCCAAGCCGCTTTAAGCTGTTAATTTGACAAAAAAGTATACATATGCTATTATATAATGTATGGAAACATTAAAAATTTACATATTGGAGGAGAAAATTATGAAACGCGCTTTATCACTCATCATTGCGCTTGCGCTCACCCTCGCGCTTGTGCCTGCAACCTTTGCGGCAGAGGAAAGCAAGGCGGTTGATGCATCAAACTTCTTTGTATTTACAAACGAAGCCCACGGACTTACAGCGGACACAAGCTTCAACTCTATGAAGCATACGTTTGAAAACCACGTTGAAGGAGTCGGCGATCCTTGGGCGTTTGTAAACCTCAAGACAGGAAACGGCTTTTTCACAACACCCACAGGCTTTTCCTGGCAGATGAACGTTGGTTCAAAACTGCCTGACTATGCGCCCGGCGAAGGCACAACAGGAGCTCAGTGTGCAATTGCTTTTGAGCTCGATATGGATACGGCCGGCAGACTTGTGCCCTCGATTACATATATGAGCGCAAAAAGCTCGCCGAAGGTTGATGTCTATCTCGTCAAGGTTCCGGAAGATGAAGCTGTCTATGACAAGTGGATGGCAGACCCGAAGGAAGACGGAAAGACATATCAGCTCAACGATGGCATCTTTTATGAGAAGATGGTTTCCGGAATGTCATCCGAAGATTATCTCGGAAGCTTCGATGCCTATGGCGACGGAACATCCGAAACAGCATATTTCCCGGCAAGAGAAGTCGAGGCAACAAATTATTTCCTCGTTCTTGTGCCGAACGGCGCAAACGAAAAGCTTGAAAAGCTTGAGGTTGTTTCCGGAACATCCACACAGCAGCGCGTTTCGCTCGTTGTAAACTCATTTGCAATGTCTCCGCGCCCCGAGCTTACAGCAGCAGAAAACACGCTCAACTATAATTTCTCAATCAAAACTCTGAACCAAGCGATGCTTCCGAATGTGGGCAACTATGGTGGAAACACCCACACATGGACGGGCCTCAGAAGCAACAACAATAAAAACCTTCACCCCGGTACAGTCCTTCACGATTATTCACTCGCTGATTGGGAAAAGGAATACAATCTCACCCCGATACTCATAGTCAATGAAGAGACCGGCAAAGCTCCTGTCTGGCAGGAGGTGACTGTCGGAACTTCAACATATAATATGTCTGTAAATGAGGAATGTGAGCCATATAAGACTCAGCTTTCAAATATGACAGATCCCTATAAGATCGAAGACAATGTAGTTCCGGCTTCAAGAAGCTCACAGATTAATTCTAATGGAATAACAGCCTCGTTCAAAACAGCGGACTATAGCTCAACCTCAAGGCCGAGGCTTACTGTGAGAATAAATATCCCCCACGCAGGAAGATATGAGCTCAAGCTTAAACACATAATAACAAATGAAGCTAATCTCAAAAACGGAGTCTTCTCGCAGATATATTTCGGAAAGGCACCTGAGCTGACAGTGACCTCAGCTCTCCACAGCACTTATATTCCGAGCTTCCGCTTCCTTGGCTGGTTTGACGGAACAAAGACATATTCCGATTATGCCGCTCTCGAAAACGGAATCGTAGATGTTCCCGTTGCCGGCGAATATCTGGTTGTGTTCTATACCGATGAGGAAAGCCTTGTGAAGAACCCGAATAAGGCAGACGCAACAGGGACTTTGCCTTATCAGAATTTCTATCTTTCCGATATTCAGCTGACCCCTGTCGCTGATACTGCATATGAAGCAGTTCAGGCGGAATATGATGCAATCGCAAATGCGAACGGCGCTCTTGTCACCTATGAATCAGAGAAGGGTGTCGCAAAGACAACAACCTCGGTAAATGCTCTTGCGGCATATATAGACGGCACAGAGCTCGAGACAGATATAATCGATATCAAGAGCGCATCTGTCGGCGGAAAAACAACAGTTACAGCCCCCGAGCGCGAGGGATATTCCTTCCTCTATTGGGCAAAGGCCGCAAGCACAAGGAAGATGATTATGTCAACCGATGCGGAATACACCTTCCTCCCCTCCACGGATGCAACAAATCTCATTGCTGTATATGAAAAGAACAAAGACGGCGCGCCCTCTGCAAAGGCTGAATTCTATAATGCAAACGGCGACCTTGTCGCAACGCTTACGGAAAACGGAGTTGCACCTGATTATCCGTCCTTGGCAGGCTTTGAGCCGGCGACACACTGGGCTCTCTATGGCTCGGACAAGGAATATAAGCCGGGCGACGAAATCGAGCTTTCCGGCACAATGATCTTCGTTGCAAACTATGACAGCAAGCTCAAGCTCAACATCACTGTGGATGGCGGCGAGGTGACGAACAGTAATCCGGAATACGGCGAGGCTGTGACGGTCACGGCGCTTGAGCGCTCGGGCGAAGACGTCTTCAACTATTGGGAAAAAGACGGAAAGGCCGTAAGCTTTGACAGGAGCTACACCTTCAAGGCCTGGGAGGACACAGAGCTTCGCGCAGTCTATAATGCATATAAGCCGAGCCTTGCAAGGGAATTCTTCAGAATCATTATAAAGAACTTCGACATCGGAAATGATTCGGCGGTTATGGCAGAGTTCATCGGTCTTGAAGATGCAATCGAAAAGGGCGTTATGTTCGGTGATACAAACCGCTCCGCGATGACGACGGACGACACACAGTATTCAATCATAGACGACGTTGACGGCGAGCCTTGCGGCTATGCGATATTCTCAGACGGAACGATTGTCTACGACAAATAAGAGAGAAAGCTTTATAAACGTTATCCCATATACAACAACCCTGTGTTTTGATAACACAGGGTTGTTTGTTGGTTTTATATAACTTGTTGTAATCAGTTTTCAGCGTTTTCAAGAGCCGAAACCTTTTTCATTGTGCCGTGGAGGAAGATTGCGCACATCGCAACCGACACGAGCTCCGCAATCGGGAATGCGAGCCAGACGAGGTTGAGCACACCTGTCTTTGAAAGCAGCCACGCAGCCGGGAGAAGAACGAGGAGCTGGCGGCAGACGGAAATGATGAACGAATGCATCGGGTTTCCGATAGCCTGGAAAACCGAGATTGTGATGATACAAAAGCCTGCGAGGAGAAAGTTTATCGCGATTATGCGAAGCGCAGGAACGCCGATTTCAATCATCGCTTCGGATGCGTTGAAGAATCCGAGCAGAACCTCCGGGATTGTCTCAAACACAACAACGCCGACTGCCATAATAGATATGGCGGCTATGAGCGAGAGTTTTATCGTTCTCTTGACGCGGTCGGGGCGCTTTGCGCCGAAGTTATAGGCGATTATCGGCACCATACCGCTGTTGAGACCGAACACCGGCATAAATATGAAGCTCTGGAGCTTGAAGTATGCGCCAAAAACGGCCGTTGCCGTCGTTGTGAAGCTTATGAGAATCTGATTCAAGAAGAAGTTCATAACAGAGCCGACAGACTGCATCAGTATCGATGGGAATGCAACTGTGTAGATTCTTCTTGCAACCTCGCTGTCCCAGCGGATTTTGCGGAGCGAGATATGTATCTCGCGGTTTACCTTTATGTTGAGGACTATCGCGAATATTGCGGCGATTATCTGACCTGCAACCGTTGCGATTGCCGCACCTGCAACGCCGAGGCGAGGAAAGCCGAAGAGACCGAATATGAGAATCGGGTCGAGAATGATGTTTATGACAGCGCCTGTGAGCTGCGTCACCATTGCGAGAGTTGTCTTGCCTGTCGATTGCAGAAGCCTTTCAAAGCAGAACTGTGAGAATATTCCTATCGAGAATATAAGGCAGATTGCGGAATAGTCAACGCCGTATTCGATGATTTCCGCAACGTCTGTCTGCGCCATAAAGAACGGGCGCGAGAGAAATGCACCGATGATTGCAAATACGATTGCACTGAGGATTGAGAGGAATATGCCTGTGTTTGCAGAGCGGTCAACCATATCCTGACGCTTTTCACCGAGCGAGCGTGAGAGCAGCGCGTTTATACCGACGGCCGTTCCGCCGCCGAAGGCTATCATAAGGTTCTGGAGCGGAAACGCAAGTGAGACGGCTGTCAGCGCGTTTTCGGATATCTGCGAAACGAAGATGCTGTCTACGACGTTATAGAACGCCTGAACGAGCATTGAAATCATCATAGGCACAGCCATACCCATCAGCAGCTTGCCGCAAGGCATTGTGCCCATCTTGTTTTCGGGCATCATATTTTCTTTGTTTTCCATAATTTTTCCCTTTCTGAAATCGCTGATTTCTATATATAAATAACTTTACTATTATATATGAAAAACGGAACAAGGTCAAGGTTTATGTTGTCAGGTCCCTTTTTACTTTTGGGCTGACAGTATCCAGCTCCGGCAGTTTCACTAAACATTGATACGAACAGAAAAATATGATAATATGAACTGAAAGATAAATAAGAATTTGACGAAGGAGTGAAAATGCATGGATAAAGAAACGATTGGAACCGTACTATCTGTTACAAAGCAATGGTGGTTAAAGGTGAATACAAAACCCATACGAATGGGCACCTTGGACGGCGCGACCTTTCCGCACATCATTAAAGTGCAGTATATTGTGGATGGAAACACCTACACTAAGA
>JAFSIZ010000088.1 GCA_017439555.1 Oscillospiraceae bacterium
CCTTAACAATGTTCTTGATTTAGAAGACGTTGTTATCAACGGCGAAATCGCTATTGATGATGCTGTTGTTGCTACAAACAAGGACGGCAAGGTTGTTCTTAACAAGGTTGAGACAATGACAGGTGCTGTTGAGTCCTTCGGAGACGACGGTTCTGTTGTTATCGGCGGCAACGCATACTATGCTTGGACAGGCAACACAGAGCTTCGCAGCAACACCCTCTTTGATTATTACAAAGCAGACAAATCCGCGCTTAGTGCAAATACAGAATATTATGTATATAACAACGTAATCATAGATATGGAAGCTGATGGAAGCGTTGCTCTCGATTTAGATTATGCTGTTATTACCAACAGCTATTATGATGCCGAGTTCGATGAGGCATATGTTGTTCTTACATTTGCAAACAATTCAACCGGTACATACAAGGTTGGAAAGCTCCACCTTGAGGTTCCTGCCGATTTGAAAGACGAAGCAAATGACAGACCGCGTGATTTTGCTAAAAATAATTACTTTGGAAAAATTGTTCAGTGCAAGATTCTTGATAATTTGACAGTTGACCTTTCAGAACAGTACCTCAAGCATAATGATTCTGTTGAATACTACTTCAATGGAAGAAACTATGTGCCCACATATACAAATGGTGTATTCAATACCAAGCCGAATGTATCCAGAACAGCAAGTCTTGCTGTATTCGACGGTAAGGTAGAACTCAGCCAGACGATAACTACAAACCCCGGCACACTTCAGGAGGTAAAAATTTCTACAGCTGAGAGCTATTTCGGATATAGCGATGACACCGTTGTTTTCCTTCTTTACGGCGACCCGCAGTTCACCACTGATGGTGTTATGGACTATATAAATCTTGAGCCTAAGGATGTCAAGGCAAAAGCATACAAGCTGGAGAACTTAGTAGAGATTCACTCCAAAGAAATTGATAAGCTTTGGGTTGGCGGAACGACAGCTGCAGGTTATGCAACGCAGCCTGTTTCGTCTATCCTCTTTAACTCAAAAACAGATGTCAATAAGAGCGTTGTTGCTGCTGCCATGACCGTTGGTGAGAAGCTCCCGACAGCCGGATTCAAGGTAACCGACTCTCTTGGCTATGTTGTTTCCGCATATCAGAATTACAACTCGGCAACAAATAAGTATTTTGCAAAGTTTACTATAATAAATGAAGACGGCTTGCAGACATATACTACTGTAGAGGGCGTTCAGAACAACGCTACAGGCGATGCTCTTGATAAAAACGACGAGGTTGGATATATAAGTGATAAGGACGGTTCTTTCCCGGCAGGCACATTCATTCGTTTCCTTCTCAACGGAGATAAAATGATAGAAACACTTGATAATACCGATCTCGGTTTTGACGATATCAAGAACACATATAATCCGTCGGATAATACAGCTTTTGTTCTTGTAAATGTTACGGGTAGAAATGACGATGTTCTCTTCTTCCATAACAGCTATACGACAGACACTGTTCTTAATGATTCTGTTCCTTCACGCAGCTGTGCATTCCATGAGGATGGATATGACATCATCGCTGTTGATAGCGGCAACTACGGTGGCGATCATCTTACTGTTCTTCCCGGCAACACACCTGTGCTTGAAGCAAATTGCGGAAATGCAATTATCCAGATTGAAGAACATAAAATAGTTCGTGTATTCTCATTCTCTGACGGATACAAAAAATACACAGGTCGATAAGCCATATAAACGCAAACCCACGGGTCATTTGGCCCGTGGGTTTTTAAAAACCTTGCCCCGAGTGACCAATGCTGTCAACCCGAGCAAAGTCGAAGGTCCCCCCACGGGTGAATGACAGGGTGCAAGCCGTGTCGCTTTCAGTAAAATTTCCCCTGTATCGCTTTACCTTGCCGGGTATATATGATAAAATTGACATAAGAAGCAATAAAAACGAAAGGACTAAACTTATGAGTAAAACAACTGACGGCAATAAGATAACGATAAAAAAGGAAATAGAGTTCAAACCGAATTTCAATTCGTTTCTGGCTGTGTTTCTGATTTTCTTAATCATTTTTAATGTCGGAGCGGCAATTTTTCTCATATCCTCGCATCTTGAAGACACGGCTCAAATAGAAGCGCTTGAAGAAAAG
>JAFSIZ010000089.1 GCA_017439555.1 Oscillospiraceae bacterium
CGCTCCTGAGACTCGCTTATTGCAAGCTCTGTTCCGTCAAGGCCGTCATACTTTTTCGGAACCGCATTGAGGTTAATCTCAAGCCCATCGGCAAGCTCACCGATTGCAACGGATACACCGCCTGCGCCGAAGTCATTACATCTCTTTATAAGCTTGCTTGCCTCAGGATTGCGGAAGAGGCGCTGAAGCTTTCTTTCCTCGGGAGCATTACCCTTCTGTACCTCTGCACCGCAGGTTTCAAGCGACTCTGCAGTGTGTGACTTTGAAGAGCCTGTTGCACCGCCGCAACCGTCACGGCCAGTGCTTCCGCCGAGAAGAATGACGATATCGCCGGGATCGGGGCGCTCACGTCTTACATTTTCCTGCGGAGCCGCCGCAATAACTGCGCCGATTTCCATACGCTTTGCCGCATATCCCTCGTGGAAAATTTCATCAACAATGCCCGTTGCAAGGCCGATCTGGTTACCATAGGACGAATAGCCTGCCGCCGCAGTTGTTACGATCTTTCTCTGCGGAAGCTTGCCCTTGATCGTTTCGCTGACAGGCTTGAGCGGATTGGCCGCACCTGTTACGCGCATTGCGCCATAGACATATGAACGGCCGGAAAGCGGATCGCGGATTGCGCCGCCGATACAGGTTGCCGCACCGCCGAACGGCTCAATTTCTGTCGGGTGGTTGTGTGTCTCATTCTTGAAGAGGAGAAGCCACGGCTCGATTTCCCCATCGACCTCAACATCGATTTTTACTGTGCAGGCATTAATCTCTTCAGACTCATCGAGCTTATCTAACTTTCCGTTCATCTTGAGATATTTTACTGCAACTGTTGCGAGATCCATAAGACAAATCGGCTTTGTTCTTCCGATTTCCTTGCGTGTCTCTATATATTCATCATAGGTTTTCTGCAAAAGTTCATCCTCAAACTTTACCGAATCGATAGTTGTGAGGAAGGTTGTATGACGGCAATGGTCCGACCAATAGGTGTCGATCATACGAACTTCTGTTATTGTGGGGTTTCTGCCTTCTGTTTTAAAGTAGTTCTGGCAGAATTCAATATCGTCTGCATCCATAGCAAGACCATATTCGGAAACGAAAGCTTCAAGACCCTTTCTGTCAAGATCAATAAAGCCATCGAGAGTTTTGACCTCTGTGGGGATATCATATTCAACCTTCAGAGTTTCAGGCTTTGCAAGGTCTGCTTCTCTTGACTCAACGGGGTTGATTACATATTTCTTGATTTCTGCAACATCCGCATCGGTAAGTGAGCCATAAAGAGCATAGAGCTTTGCTGTACGGATAAGAGGGCGGTCACCCTGAGAGATTATCTGGATACACTGTGCAGCGGAATCTGCTCTCTGGTCAAACTGACCGGGAAGAGGCTCAACTGCAAAAACAGATGCATCACACGAGCAAACATTTATATCCTCTGAAACGATATCAAGCTGCGGCTCGGAGAAAACAGTCTGTTTTGCATAGTTAAAAAGCTCTTCCGTTATGTTTTCCGCATCATAGCGATTGATTACGCGGACATCGGTAAGACTTGTTATTCCGAGAAGGGTTCTTGCATCGGAAAGAAGCGCACGAGCTTCATTTGCAAGCTCTTTTTTCTTTTCGACATATACTCTGTATACCATATCTTAGTCCTCCCTTGCGCGAAGTGCTTTTGCACCGATATCACTGCGGTAATATGCATTATTAAAGTGAATCTGCGAAACGAGCTTATATGCTCCGTCGATTGCGCTCTTGAGCGAGCTTGCAACAGCGGTTGCACCGAGAACACGTCCGCCGTTTGTGAGAAGCTTATCGCCTTCGAGCTTTGCACCTGCGACATAGACATTATCGGAAATTTCATCCGGAATCGTCATCTCAAAGCCTTTTTCATAATCTGTCGGATAGCCATTTGATGCCATTATGACACAGCAGGCATTCTTATCGCTGAACTTTACGCTTATATCCTTGAGTTTGCCGTTCGTTACAGCCTGCATAACCGTCAGGAGGTCGCTATCTAAAAGAGGAAGTACAACCTGAGTTTCAGGATCGCCGAAACGGCAGTTATACTCGATGACCTTCGGACCGTTCGGTGTGAGCATAAGCCCGAAATAGAGACAGCCCTTGAAGGTTCTTCCCTCTGCGTTCATCGCTTTGATTGTCGGGACGAAAATCGTCTTCATACATTCAGCTGCGATATCATCCGTATAATAGGGATTCGGCGCGACAGTTCCCATACCGCCGGTGTTGAGACCTGTGTCGTTATCGCCGATTCTCTTATGGTCCATAGAAGAGATCATCGGAACAACTGTTTCACCATCAGTAAAAGCAAGAACAGAAACCTCCGGACCTGTAAGAAATTCTTCGATGACAATCGTCTCGCCGCTTTTGCCGAACGCCTTATCCTGCATCATTGATTTTACCGCATCCATTGCCATTTCTCTTGTTTCGGCAATGATGACACCCTTACCAAGTGCCAAGCCGTCTGCCTTTACAACAGTCGGAATCGGCGCAGTTTCAAGGTATTCGAGCGCCGCATCCATATTATCGAACACCTCATACTGAGCTGTCGGGATATCATATTTTTTCATAAGGTTCTTTGAGAAAACCTTACTGCCTTCGATTATTGCAGCATTGGCGCGAGGACCGAAGCACGGGATACCCTTTTCTTCAAGAGCATCAACAGCACCGAGAACAAGCGGATCATCAGGAGCGACGATTGCATAGTCGATTTTATTGGATACCGCAAAATCAACAATTGCCGGAATATCCTTTGCTCCGATGTCAACACATATTGCATCCTTTGCCATACCGCCGTTTCCTGGGAGCGCAAATATTTCAGAGACATTTTTATTCTGTTTTATCTTTTTGATGATGGCATGCTCTCTGCCGCCGCCACCAACTACCATAATTTTCATCGGGAAAACCTCCGTTTTTTAGTGGTGGAACAGGCGCATTCCTGTGAATGCCATAGCGATTCCGTGCTTGTCGCAGCATTCGATAACAATATCATCGCGAATTGAGCCGCCCGGCTCTGCAATATACTTGACACCGCTTGCAAATGCGCGGTCGATATTATCAGCGAACGGGAAGAATGCATCTGAACCGAGAGCAACACCGTCGATCGTGTCGAGGTATGCACGCATTTCTTCAGCTGTAAAGGGCTCAGGCTTGCGTGTGAAGTATCTTTCCCAGACGCCGTCAGCTGTTACATCCTCTTCATTCTTGTTGATGTAGCCGTCAATTACATTGTCGCGGTCAGGTCTGCCAAGGTCTTCTCTGAACGGAAGGTTGAGAACCTTCTCGTGCTGGCGGAGGAACCAGGTGTCTGCCTTTGTTCCTGCAAGGCGTGTGCAGTGGATTCTCGACTGCTGACCTGCGCCGACACCGATTGCCTGACCGTCAACTGCATAGCAGACGGAATTGGACTGAGTATATTTGAGAGTGATGAGAGCAACGATGAGATCGCGGAGCGCATCTTCCGGTATATCCTTATTTGCAGTTACGATATTGCCGAGAAGCTCACGGTTGATCTTGAAGTTGTTTCTGCCCTGCTCAAAAGTTATGCCGAAAACGTGTTTATGTTCAACTTCCTGCGGAACATAATTCGGGTCAATTTTGACGATATTATAGTTGCCCTTGCGCTTTGTCTTGAGAATTTCAAGTGCCCCGGGCTCATATCCCGGAGCGATGACGCCATCGGAAACCTCGCGCTTAATCATCTTTGCCGTTGTTACATCGCAGACATCGGAAAGCGCAACCCAGTCACCGAAGGAGCACATACGGTCTGTTCCTCTTGCTCTTGCATATGCACAAGCGAGCGGAGATTCATCGAGCCCTTCAACATCATCGACAAAGCAAGCCTTTTTGAGCTTGTCCGAGAGAGGAATTCCGACAGCAGCAGAAGTCGGGCTTACGTGCTTAAAGGATGTTGCCGCAGGAAGCCCAAGAGCTTCCTTGAGCTCCTTTACAAGCTGCCATGAATTGAATGCATCAAGAAAGTTGATAAAACCCGGACGGCCGGAGAGAATCTCAATCGGAAGGTCGCTTCCGTCGCTCATAAAGATTTTTGCCGGCTTTTGATTCGGGTTACAGCCGTATTTAAGTTCAAATTCTTTCATCGTTCTCTATCCCCTCTTATTTATTCTTATTTATCATTCTGTTCTCTTCTTTTCCGCTTGCAAGGTCGATATAGCGGACATAGAGAGAAATCTTGTTGTCTTCATCGAGCGCATTCCAGAGCGAATTTGTAAACTCGTCGATATCATCGGGGATAGCAACGCGCTCAGGCTCTCCCTGGAATGTCGGAATCGGATTTCCGTCGCATACATATGTATGAATGAAGTGACCGAGGCCCGCAATTGCCGGGTAATCATATGTGTAGCGTGCGCAAGCGGAGCCGACTTCATCAATACTCTTGAGAATGCTCATCTCATATGTGAAATCGCCTTCATCAAAGGTTGCCATACCGCTTATACGCGGTGTGAAGTTTGGTGCATCCGGCTCAAACTCACGTGTGTTAAGCGCATCTCTGAAGCTTTTGCCGTCTTTGATAAAATCATAGATTGTGTCTGTCTGATTTCCGTTTGTTACGATGAGCTTGTTTTCAAAGCTGCGGATTGCCGCATAGATGATGAGGCTCGGATCTTCAACCTTGGAAGCATCAAACGGCTCTGTGAAAACCTCGCCGTTCTTCTCGGTGAAGACACGGTTGCGGCTATTTGCACTTCTTCCCATAATGAAATATGCAGTGCAAGCCTTTTTGCCGTCAGCACTTTTTCCGATGACGATACCGCGACCGACATAGGAATTTCCTTCTACCTGCTTTGCGATGTCATTTACTTCATATATATTCATATGTATGTTCCTTTCACTTACTTTGAAATAATTTCTGCCGAAACCTTCTCAACAGAAGCCGGAAGAATCTTCCACTCTGCAAGGCGCATAACGCGCTTCTGCAAGCTTTCCGCCGTGTCATCCTCGCGGATGGCGACTGCTTTTTGCATAATGATTTCACCACCGTCGGGAATTTCATTGACAAAATGGACGGTTGCGCCCGTCACCTTAACTCCATATGAGAGCGCGGCTTCATGGACACGGAGACCGTAAAAGCCTTCTCCGCAGAAGGAAGGAATGAGCGACGGATGAACGTTTATTATTCTCTTCGGGTAGCGCTTTGTGAAATTCTCACTGAGAATTACCATAAATCCCGCAAGAACGATCAAATCGATATTTTTCTCATCCAAAAGCTTGATTATTGCTTCTTCAAAAGCCTCCTGACTTCCGAGCTGCTTCTTCGAAACAACTGCAGTCTCGATATTGGCTTTATCGGCTCTTTCAAGCGCATATGCGCCCTCTTTGTTTGAGATTACAAGCTCAATTTTTCCACTTTTGATGATACCCTTCTTCTCGGCATCTATAAGCGCCTGAAGATTCGTTCCGCCGCCGGAAACGAGAACCGCTATTTTTGTGCGACTCATAAAATCACCTTTTCATCAGACTTTATGATTTCACCGATGATATATGCATCTTCACCGTTTTCGCGGAGAATTGCAAGAGCGGTCTCAACCTCTTCCTTCGGAACAACGATACTCATACCGACACCCATATTGAAGGTGTTGAACATATCGCGCTCGCTGATGTTGCCTGTCTTTGCAATGAGGTCAAAAATCGGAAGAATGCGAACTGCAGATTTATCAATCTTTGCACCAAGTCCTTCCGGAATGCTTCTCGGAATATTTTCATAGAAGCCGCCGCCCGTGATATGGGAAATACCCTTGACATTAACCTTTTCAAGAAGTGCAAGAACCGGCTTTACATAAATTTTGGTCGGCGTGAGAAGTGTTTCGCCGATGCTCTTTCCACCGAGCGCTTCGCACGGGGATTTGATATCGGCATTCTCGACATCGAAAACCTTACGGACAAGCGAGAATCCGTTTGAATGGACACCGCTTGACGGAAGCGCGATCACTACATCGCCAGCTTCCATTTTCTTGTTGTCGATTATCTTTGACTTATCAACAACGCCTGTGCAATAACCTGCAAGGTCATATTCGTCAACCGGATAGAAGCCCGGCATCTCAGCTGTTTCGCCGCCGATAAGCGCCGCACCGGACTGGACACAGCCTTCTGCAACGCCCTTGACTATATCTGCAATTCTTTCGGGAATGTTCTTTCCGCAAGCGATATAATCGAGGAAGAAGAGCGGCTTTGCTCCTGCACAGATGATATCGTTTACACACATAGCAACACAGTCGATGCCAACCGTGTCGTGTTTATCAAGAAGAAATGCAAGCTTGAGCTTTGTTCCAACGCCGTCTGTTCCGCTTACAAGAACCGGACGTGTCATACCTGTGACATCAAGCTCAAAGAGTCCGCCAAAGCCGCCGACATCCGAGCAGACGCCCGATGTCATTGTCTTTGCGATGTGCTGCTTCATAAGCTCAACGGCGCGATATCCGGCTGTGATATCGACACCTGCTGCTGCATAGCTATCAGATTTTGACTGCATATTCATAATTAGTCTTCCTTTCCGTTCCAGCAATATGTACAGAGCTTGCAGGGATCTATCCCGATTGACTCGAGCACTCCTTCGAGTGACTGAAAATCTATTGATGCGAGGTGAAGCTCTTTTGCGATTGTCTCGCGGAGCTTCTTTCCTCGCTCAGTTGCTCCGTCACAATATTCTTCGATATATTTAAATCCTTCTTCGCCTTCAAGGTCCATAATCGTGCGTCTTGCGATAAGCTCCATTTCGTTTGTTGCACGGGAAAAATTAAGGTATTTGCATCCGCACATAATCGGCGGACAAGCCGAGCGCATATGCACTTCCTTTGCTCCGTTGTCATAAAGGAACTCGACGGTTTCGCGAAGCTGTGTGCCGCGAACAACTGAGTCATCCACAAACAGGAGACTTTTATCCTGAATGAGCTCATGAACCGGAATCTGCTTCATTTTTGCAATCTTGCTGCGCTCTTTCTGCTGTGTCGGTATAAAGCTTCTCGACCACGTCGGTGTATATTTTATGAATGCACGGGCAAACGGAATTCCGCTTTCATTGGCATAGCCGATTGCGTGAGGTGTTCCCGAATCCGGAACTCCCGCAACATAGTCTATGCTTTCAAGCTTTCCATTCTTCCTGTCATTTCGCGCCATAATTTTACCGTTGCGATAGCGCATCATTTCCACGTTGACACCTTCATAAGTCGATGTCGGATAGCCATAATAACTCCAAAGAAATGCGCACATATGCATTTCTTCTCCCGGCGCTGCAAGCTGCTCAACTCCGTCAAGCGTGATTTTCACAATTTCACCGGGTCCGAGTTCACGTTCGTTTTCATATCCGAGCTTCGCATATGCAAAAGCCTCAAATGAAACGCAAAAGCCATCGTCGTTCTTCCCTATCATAACAGGTATTCTTCCTACTCTGTCACGCGCGGCAATAATTGATCCGTCATCACAGAGAATCAGAATCGATGCCGTTCCCTCTATCTTACTCTGCACAAACTTTATACCCGCAACAAAATCTTTTTTCTGATTTATGAGCGCTGCAACAAGTTCTGTATTATTTACACCGCCGCTTGTCATAGCATCAAAATGGCCGCCGGACTCAAGATATTCGGAAATCAGCTCTTCGGCATTATTGATAAGTCCAATAATACAAATAGCATAAGTTCCAAGCGCCGATTTTATCAGCAACGGCTGCGGATCATAATCACTTATACACCCTATCGCGGATGTCCCCTTCATATCCTCAAAAACATGCTCGAACTTGGTACGGAACGGAGAGTTCTGAATGTTATGAATCTCACGCTGTAATCCGATTTTTTCATCATATGCGGCAATACCTCCGCGGCGTGTTCCGAGGTGAGAATGGTAATCTGTACCGAAGAAAACATCGCCGAGAGCATCATCACGGCTTATTGCACCGAAAAAGCCTCCCATGTATACCTCCTAAAATTATTCGCCAAGAATTCTCTTCATCATTTCTGTATATGCATCTTCAACATTGCCAAGATCACGACGGAAACGATCCTTATCAAGCTTCTCGTGTGTTGTGCTGTCCCAGAAGCGGCAGGTATCCGGTGATATCTCGTCAGCGAGGACGATTGTTCCATCGGAGAGCTTGCCGAACTCGAGCTTGAAGTCAACGAGATCAACATTGAGCTTCTTGAAGAACTCCTTCATAACCTCGTTTACCTTGAATGCCATATTCTTGATTGTCTCAATCTCTTCGCGTGTTGCAACGCCGAGAGCGAGAGCATGATATTCATTGATAAGCGGATCGCCGAGATCGTCGTTCTTATAGGAGAACTCGATTGTCGGCTCTGCGAAAACGATTCCCTCTTCAACGCCATAGCGCTTTGCAAAGGAGCCTGCAGAAATATTTCTGATGATAACTTCGAGCGGAACGATGGAAACTTTCTTGACGAGTGTTTCGCGATCGGAAAGCTCCTCGACAAAGTGAGTCGGTACGCCTTCCTTTTCAAGAAGCTGCATCATAAAGTTTGTTACACGGTTGTTGATTGCACCCTTACCTGCAATTGTTCCCTTCTTGAGACCGTTGAATGCTGTCGCATCGTCCTTGTAGTCAACGAGAAGAACCTCTGGGTTATCTGTTGCATAAACCTTCTTTGCTTTTCCTTCATAGAGCATTTCTTTCTTTTCCATTTTATATGACCTCCTAAAATATTTTACTTATTAAGTTCTGCCGCGACTTTTGCATCCTTTTCGAGGACCGCTGCCGCGTCGGATTTACGCTTTGCATCGAGCTTTGCCGCAAGCTCTTTATCTTCAACTGCGAGAATCTGCGCCGCAAGAAGCGCCGCATTTGCACCACCGTTTATTGCAACGGTTGCAACAGGGATTCCCGACGGCATCTGGACTGTCGAGAGGAGCGCATCAAGCCCATCGAGATTTGATGACTTGCACGGGATTCCGATAACCGGAAGAGTCGTGTTTGCGGCAACCGCACCTGCAAGGTGCGCCGCCATACCTGCCGCGGCAATCATAACACCAAAGCCGTTCGCTCTTGCGTTAACCGCAAAATCACGAGCCTCTTCGGGTGTTCTGTGAGCCGAATAGACATGCACCTCGAACGGAATTTCAAGCTTTGACAACATATCTGTTGCCTTCTGGATAATCGGCAGATCGCTGTCACTGCCCATAACGATTCCTACTTTTTTCATAGTCAACTGACCTCCTTTGAAATTAAAAAAAACAAAAAAGGGCGCACTTAACTCACCGGGGAGTTAAATGTGCCCAGACGGTCGGCAAATGCGGGGAAACACCCCGAAATTTCTCTGCTTCCTGTGGTGCTCCACAAATCCGTCAGTTACAGAGAAAAATATTAAATTTCCACTCGCTAATTATAACATATTCCGACGCTGACTGTCAAGGAAAATGCCCTCGTCATTTTGACGGATTTTCAGGAAGAAAAGATGATCTTTTTGCAACAAAATCAATTGCCGCATTCGCTGTTTAAAACAAGGGTGTATTTTCCGTCTTCATTTTCGGAGAAAACCATATATCTTCCGTGTGCATACATTCCGAGCTCCATGCAGATTTCAAATTTCCCATCACCGTTCAAGTCATATATACCTGAACAGGAGCTATGATTCACCCAATGGTCGAAATAGTTCTCCCACGTTTCTGAATCGGGAATCGTTTCGCCATAACGGCTTATCTCCTTATAAAGACTGTATAATCCGGATTGCAAGCTTTCAGAGACCACCTTGCCCCCCCAAAAAAATGGGGGTGCGTCAGCATAGCTGACCGGGGGATTTTTTTCATCTTATTAAATCTCTCTTTTGTATCCCTCCACCGCTAAAGCGGTCTCCCTCCATTTAGGCAAGGGAGGCTTTTTGTTACAACAAATTTCAACACTCTTTAATTGCGACACATAAAGTTTAGATGCAACTGTTTTTTTAATGGAAGTTCGTGTCGAGTTAAGAACTAAAAAAATCAACCTTCTGCAAAAACCTGATTTGGTTCGTCTCTTAAATTACACAAGACTTCGCTGTCTTCCATAAGCTTATATGTATCGTGATGATTAGCAGTGATAACATTTACATACATTCCGTCTGCCTCTTGAAAGTAAATCAACAATCCTGATTTTCTGAATGCATCAAAATTACTTTCTATTACAATACTTTTATCAAACAAATAGTTTTCTCCAAAATACACATTGCACGAAAGTATTATTTCAAAATTCTCAACATTCACTTTAGGAATCTTATATTTTAATACATCAAATTCCGAAACACTGTCTGCAGTGCAAAGCACATTTTTCTCATTGGTTTGCTTATTATTCAATGTTAATTTTAAATCATAGGTCATTGAGCAACATGCATTTGAAGTTATCAGTATTTTATTTGGTTCGCTTTCAATCGGTCGAATGGGTCGTTTGCTTGGATCGTCCAATAAACAAACTACACCATATGTAACTACACTGATAACTAAAATTACAGATGCAATTATAATAGCTCGCTTCACATTCTGCACTTCCTCTCAAAAGCTTCACTTTTCGACACCATTCAACACTTTCTTATATTGCGAGGCATAAGGTTTATATGCAAATTCTTTTGACATCAGGTTCGTGCTAAGTTAGAACCAAAATGCTATTTTATTTATTCTCGTATATTTTTATAAGCCTAAATACCTGATAAGCAGTATCTTTTAAATTCTTATAGGCATTATTAATATTCATAACCTCATCTAATGTACACGGTTTTCTTACAATCGTGAAAAACGCATCAATTCCATGTTCATTACAAGTAATAGCGTCTTCAGTGGCACATCCCGAAAAGGCTATAACTGTTTTATTATATTTTTTTGCAAGTTTTGCAACCCCAACAGGAGCTTTGCCCATATACGATTGCCCGTCAAGTCTACCTTCCCCGGTAACAACTATATAAGCATCCTTTATATAGCTTTCAAGTTCTGTTTCTTTCATAACGAGTTCAATTCCCGATTCAAGAGTTGCATCCAAATATGACATAAATGCAAATCCTAATCCTACTGCAGCCCCTGTTCCTGGTATATTAGCATCAGAAGTTGGAATAACTTTCTTTGTCAGTTGAGCATATCTTTCGAGCCACAAATCCATATCCTTTATCATTTCAGGTGTTGCACCTTTTTGCGGTCCATAAATTGCACTACAACCATTTTCACCACATAAAATGTTTTTTACATCACACGCAACACAAAAATAACATTCTTTTAATTCTTTGACTGCGTTTTCTGTCCTAATTACAGCAATATCTTTAAGTCCTTTAGCACCAAGCAAAACTTGTTTTCCATTTTTATCTAAAAACTCAAAGCCGAGAGCTTGAAGCATCCAAATTCCACCGTCGTTAGTTGCGCTACCGCCTATCCCTATAACAAACTTGCGACACCCTTTTGATATCGCATCTAAAATCATTTCGCCAACACCAAAAGTTGTCGTATTCATTGGATTACGTTCACTTTCTTCTATCAAAGTAATACCGGCCGCAGCAGACATTTCGATAATCGCAGTTTTTGTATGAGGTATAAAACCATATTTAGTCTCAATCTTCTCACCAAGAGGATTGCAAACAACAGTTCTGACAAGTTCTCCATTGGTTGCAGATACGATCGCCTCAACCGTACCTTCTCCCCCATCTGCAATCAGAGATATGATTACTTCCGCATTTTCATACACTTCTTTTGTAGCTTCCCCTATTGCCTTTCCTGCTTCAAATGTTGAAAGACTTCCTTTGAATGAATCTATCGCAACTACAATTTTTTCATTATTTCTCTCCTCGCTTTTTTCGACAATATTCACCATATTCTCGCTGGACTCGTATCAAGTTAAGACCAAATTTTTTAGTTATCTGCAAAATCATTTTACTTTTGTACGACTACCGATACGCCGTCCGGGATAGCCGTTATCGTAACATCTTCTTTTCTTAAAATTTCTTTTGCTTTTTTGATTGCTTCTCCGATTGAATGAGCCGGGATCATATGCATTTTTTCTACCACATCATCAGCCATCTCTGAAATATAAATGACGCTTGCACGCATAAGAACTCTGAGCATAATCTGTGTCTGCCACTGGTCAGGTACTGTTTCATTGCGACCGCGTTTCAAAAATATATCCATCGTCTTGCTTATATCAGCCTCATCTGCAAGTTGATGATAAAAATGATCGCCTCCAATACCGTCAGTTGACGATGCAATCATAATAATAACTCCACCTTGTTTGACCGTTGCTTCTGCTGCAGTCATACCTTTTACCGCCTGATATACATTTTGATCCAGCGGATATCCTCCATTCGTGGAAATAACAATATCCGAACGGACTGCCTTCGCCCCACATTGAGCTGACAAGAACTCTGTTCCTTTTTTATGAGCTTTTTCCACATCTCCGGCAACCGCATAAATTACTTCTTTCTCAGCATTTAAAACCACATTTAAAATGAATTGTAATTTAGCCTTTTTAGCAGCCCACAACATATCTTCATGAATAGGGTTATTTCCCAAAACACCTGTACGGGCATTAGCATGATTGATAAATTCCGAACAGTGATTTGCAAGCACTGTTCTACGCCCTGCTATGCCAGGTAGTACACTCTTTCTTCCACCGGAAAAACCTGCAAAGAAATGAGGCTCGATAAATCCTTCTGCAACCAAAAGGTCTGCATTAACAGCAATCGAGTTAATTTCACAATCTCCGCCGGACGGCAATGTGCCTATGTTAACCAGCTTTTCTTTTTCATCACAATCATGAATATATATGTTTTCGTTTTTTACAATTTCTTCACCAAATTTTGCAATCAATTCTTCTTTCGTTGTTCCTCTGTGACAACCTGTTGCTATCAAAATTGTAATGCTTGCTTCAGGATTTCCTTTGCGTATTTCTGCAAGCATCAGCGGCATAATAATTTTACTGGGAACTGGACGAGTATGGTCGCTCGCTATAATAACAATATTCTGTTTTCCCTTCGCAAGTTCAGATAGTTTAACAGAACCGATAGGATTTTCTAATGCATTTTTCACCAACGCAGTTTCATCAAATTCCGGTTCGTATTCTTCAATAGAAGATGTCAAAACTCCGGAAAGTTCTTGCACCTCAAACTGATAACTTAATTTTTCTTTTCCGTAAGGAAATAGTATTTCTTGCATAATTATAGTCACTACCTTTCTAAATGAATATTTATTAATTTAATTATCACAGGGATAAGAATAAACTGCAATAGAATCCCTGGAAGTGAATCCAATATCCCACCTGCTATAAACGCTTGAACTGTAAATGCTTTGCCACCTATTCCAAGCAGAACAGCCTTTGTAACACCCCATACAATGCGTCCGCTAATCATGGATACTAATAGACAACAATATAACCACCACAGCTGCTTTTTACAAAAAGAAAAATATAAGAATCCTATCGTAAAACCATATGTAGCAACCTCCGCCGACATCCATACAGCATTAGGATAAATCGGAGGCATACCAACTGCCACGGATCTTAAAAAGGAAGAATAAGCCCAACGGCAAATCCATATTTACAGCCGCATATAATCCCACAAAGCATAACAGGAAGGTGCATTGGAAGTAATGTATCTCCTATTTCTTTAATTTGCCCCGTGAAGAATGGTAATACCATCCCAAGTGATAAAAACAACGCAGAAAAAACAATTTTCTGAATATTCGTTTTACATAATGAACTTTCCTTCATTGTATCACCACCAACCTCTCCTTTCAACAAATTTCGACATCTTTACATTGCTTTTATTAAGTCAGGAACAAAAAACACGTTCATTAAAGCATTTAACTGCTGATTTGTCTTTTATTATACACACAAAACCTTTACAACACAACAGCTTTGTGTGCAAAAAACGACAAATCCCCAAGCGGATAAACTTTATCCGCTTGGGGATTATTTTTAAAAGAAGAAACCGCAGTCGTCATAGATATAACCGCCGTCAAGATAGAGCTTTTTGACGGCGCGTTGGAGACTTGTATTCTCGGAAAGATTTTCAAGATTTTCGATTCCGCCTTCACCTGAAAAGACCCAACCGAACACCCACGTTCCGTTGCTCATTATCGGATAATGAGTGAATTTTGACTGAAACGCGAGAATGTTTGAATCAGGTTTTAAAACCTTTCTCAAATCACGCGACATCATCCAAGTTTTGCAATGGAATGCTTTATATGGCATATCGGGAAAGCACTTTTCCATCAACTCGCGCATTGTTTCATAAGATTCTTCAATAGTTTCCCGATCAAAACTTCCTTCTTTCGGAATATGTATTGGTATCACGGGATCATCCGCTGACAGACAGAGCTCCCATTCAGCTTTTGATAACGTGATCATTTCCCGGCTTACATTGCCGTCAACGATAGCGTATCCTGAAATTTCATTTTCGGTTTCCGTTATCTCGGCAAAATAACTTCCCTCTTCATCTTCGGATGCGGCAGACCCAAGCACTCTGCCGTTTCTGTGCATATGCAAGCCATCGGCAAGCACAGTTATTTCACCATCTTTGTTTCTATATGCTTTGATTCCTTTGACGCGTTTTAACGGAAGCTCATATTTGAAACGCCCGACTCTTATAAGCTCATTTTTGATAACGTGACCTATCCAACCGAGCCTACCGCGGTCAAAAGCAATTCTGCCGATATTGATGCGACAAATTTCAAAGCAATAATCATATTCCTGCATGGATGCATCTATAATATCCTGCGGAACACCTCTGTCCTTAAAAAACTTGACGCTGTCCGGGATCGTCGGTATCGCGGCAAAAAGATGGAGAAAATCATACGCAAGACCCGTGCCCACAGGAGGAGTATATGAAGCATCAAAAGCGCTTCCGCCCTGCCTTACCCATTTTTCAAGAATGCAGATAAGGAGACACATATTCTCGTTTTTTCTTATTTCTTCTGCTGCGGAAAGCACTGTGTCCATATACGGGAGCAGAACGTTTGCTTCGGTAAGTATTTTCTTTATGTAGTTCTCCGACAAAATGAGCGCGGATCTGTCACGCCAGGTTTCTTCAATTTCTTTATAATAATCCTCGAAACATTCAGGAATGCTTTCCATTCCGAGGATCGCTTTCATATCATTAAGCTTCACTTTCTTTTTTCTCCTTTTCAAGCCTTCTGCCGCCCATGCAAGCAACCGAAATGAGCAATATCGCCGCAACGCAAATCATCGCAAGCGAAGCTCCGTCGAATGACATATCGCAAACCAAAGCTACAGCTCCGGTAATATTAAACGCGAGGTGCAGAGCAACTGCGCTCCACAGACTCGTGCTGCTCACGCGCACAAGGCACAATATGATGCCGAGCACAAAAGTATACAGCATCTGCACCGGCTCTGTGTGCATAATCGCAAACAGCAAAGAGGTAATGATTGAAGCGAATATTATTCCGCAAGCACCTGCAAACATCTTCAGCAAAATACCGCGGAACATCAGTTCTTCGACAAAAGGCCCCAGAACAACACACAGAATCAGCAACAGATTTATCTCCTGCGCCTGTGTCATCTCAACAGGTACAAGCGAATATGTAATGAAATTCAAAACAATGCCCGAAAGTATGGCAGCAATGATGCTCAAAAGGTTTGCATATGACATTCCCGTATATGCTGTAACACGCCTTTTCATAAACAAAAATACAAAAAAGACCGTTATAATTACCAGCAGATATGAAACAATCAGGACCAACGACGCCTTCCCTGCCATAAAGCCCGAAATATAATCCACAAATGCATTTGCATCCGTTTCCTCTCCGATATATCCATAGTCAAGAGCTGCGGTTATGCTGTAATAGGCCACAACGCCTGCAGCCGCCACAACTCCCGACAGAAGATATAACAGATAACAATCTATTGCATATAGAAATTTTACAACTTTTTCCTTCAAACTAAGCTCCCCAGTCTATTTTTTATCCGCAAGCATCTCGCCGACTTTATATATATCTCCGGCCCCCATAGTTATGACGAAATCCCCCTCTGAAACCACAGAAGAAAGCTCTGTCACGATATTTTCAAAACCGGATATATATTCGGCACCTTCGATCTGAGAGGATATTATTGAAGAATCAATATTCATCGTATTCTTCTCTCTCGCGGCATAGATATCAGCAAGGATTACCTTATCCGCAAGCGGCAGAACACGCGCAAAATCATCCTTCAGTGCGGCGCATCTTGTGTAGGTATGAGGCTGGAACACACATATAATGCGGCCGCTGTGGGCACGTCGCACAGCCTCGAGCGTTGTTTTGACCTCGCTCGGATGATGCGCATAATCATCATATATCCTTGCACCTCTGTAGTTACCCTTATATTCCATACGTCGTCCGACACCTGTAAACGACGCAAGCGCTTTTGCGATTATCTCAGGAGAAATGCGCAAAGCTATCGCTGCAGCCGCCGCGGCAAGAGCGTTCTTTACATTGTGCTCACCAAGCACAGACAGGCGTATGTCAGCAAGCACATCACCCTTGCACACCAGCTTGAAAGACGGAAATCCATCTGAATAGGATATGTCTTTTGCAGTGACATCTGCGGCATCCGAAAGCCCGAACGTCAGCGCCTCCCGGCCTGACAGCTCAAGCGCGCGCATAGCGTTTTTATCGTCTGCATTGACAACAACGATTCCGCTGTTTTTCGTTCGTGAAATAAATTCAGAGAACGAATTTATAATATCGTCTATACCCGAGAAGAAATCGAGATGATCCTCCTCAACATTCAGGACAACAGCGACCGTCGGCGTGAAATTCAGGAACGAATTGCAGTATTCACAGGCTTCGGCAATGAACATCTCACCGTCAGAGATTCTCAGAACTCCGCCTATTTCTCTCATATCCGCACCGATCATAACCTCAGGATCCTTGTCTGCAGCAAGAGCGATACACGTCATCATCGCTGTGGTTGATGTTTTTCCATGCGTCCCGGATATACAGATCACTTCCGGGAATTCTTCCATCAATATTCCCCAAGCCTCTGCCCTTTCAAGAATCGGAATACCGAGTTCCTTTGCACGCATAATCTCAGGGTTGTCGTCTTTTATCGCGGAGGTGCGTATGATTGCATCTGCGCCGTCTACGTTTTCCGCAGCGTGACCGCGTATGACCTGCATACCGAGAGCTCGCACACGCTCTGTATAGACACCTTCGTTCATATCGGAGCCGCGGACAGAAAGCCCCTTTGCGGATATTGCCTCCGCAAGCGCACTCATCGACACTCCGCCGATACCGACAAAATGTATTGTGTTGTTTACATCAGATAAAATATTTTTATTTTGCATAACGCATCTCCGTTTTTATGATTCTTTATTTGATAACGTATTTTATATTATACTCCGGTTAAAATATATTATATTATTTTCCTGAGAAAAAGTCTACTAAAAACTGAAAAAAATAAGGAGAACGCACTATGGAAATTACAGATATCAGAATCCGCAAAATGACAGATGAGGCCAAGATGCGCGCAATCGTCTCTGTTACCTTTGACGATGAGCTTGTGGTACACGACATAAAGGTCATTCAGGGCTATGATAAAATGTTTCTGGCAATGCCCTCGCGGCATCTTGCAAACGGCGGCTTCAGCGATATTGCGCATCCGACAAAAAAAGAGCTCCGCGATAAAATAGAAAAGGCGGTGCTCTCCGAATTCGAACGCTATATGCAGGGAGATTTTGCAAACTGACTCTTGATAAAAGGCTGAAAAAGTATTATTATTTATGTAGACTCACAATAACCTTATGAGGAGTGTGAATTTGCATGAAAGTCCTTATTCTAAGCATAACAGCAGGTCAGGGGCATCACTCTGCCGCAAAATCAATTTCTGATGCATTCGAAGAACGCGGTGTAACAGTTAAAACAGTTGACGTCTATAAGCAGATTGACAAAAACCTCTGCGATGCTGTCAACAAAGGCTATCTACTTTCAACCAAGCATACACCGAAAGCCTATCGGGCAATCTACGAGCTCATAGATTCAAAAACCGCACCGTCGACAAAATATGCGCTGCAAAATATTATGGGCATCCTTCTCGCAATACGCTTTGAAAAATTCATTGAAGAGTTTTCTCCCGATGCAATAATCTGCACACATATTTTTGCCGCACAGATCATAAACGAGCTTAAGCGCCGCGGTCGGCTGCTCGATATTCCGACAGTCGGAATCGTTACCGATTATACCGTCCATCCATTCTGGGAAGATGTTACGTATATTGAATATATAAATATTGCAAGCGAGTTGCTCACACAGCGCGCGCTTATAAAAAACATCACCCAGCAACGCATATGCTCCTTCGGCATCCCGATTCAGAAAAAGTTTGCAACAAAGACTGAATGTTGCCGGGCGCGCGAAGCTCTCGACATTCCGCAAAACAAACGCACTATACTCGTTATGGCAGGCAGCATGGGCTACGGTGATATGCCCGAAATAATTTCAGGCATTCTCAACTATGACAAAAGCTTCACCGTTCTTGCGGTTTGCGGCAATAATAAGAAGCTTTTGAAAAAGCTTGAAAGCAAAGGCTACGGAGATAATGTCAGGTTATTCGGCTTCACAGATCAGATAAGCCTTTTAATGGACGCTGCCGATTGCATTGTGACAAAGCCCGGTGGTTTATCCACATCAGAGGCTATGTCAAAGAAGCTTCCTATGGTTCTGGTCAATCCCATTCCCGGTCAGGAAGACAGGAACCTTGAGTTTTTCCTCAATAACGGTGTTGCGCTGGCCGTCACCAAAACCTTCACAATCGAGGAAGCGCTTCATTTTCTCTTCTGCAACAACAGCATAAGGCTGGAGCAGATAAAGAGACAGCTTGAGCTTTTAGCAAAACCCAACGCTTCTGCAGACCTCGCTGAATTTGTTTTAAATCTTAAACATAAATGAACATAATGCCATCGGTTAAGCCGATGGCATTATGTTTTATACTATATATTTTTTGAAAAACGGCAGCTTATTCAACGCATATGAAACCAAGAAGGATGTAACAAGCGTCAATGCTGTTTTCAGCACAAAATATATCAGAGCGTTGTCGATTGAAGCAAAAACACCTGACGTATCTATCAGTTTTATCACAAGAACATGAACAAGGTAGACACCGAAGGTCAGCTTCGATAAAGCAGATAACAACCTTTCTCCACGCTCAGTTTTTAAAGATGATGAGAAATGATGCTTTGCAAACACAAACACGCAAACAGCCTCGAGCATTGTTGTAATTGAGAACCAGCTGTAGAAGCCATCAAACACGCTGTTTGTTTTCATTGAAAAATATTTTGTCAATGCTGCAGTCGCTATGAACGCAGCTATCCCCAATACATATATAATCCTTCTGCCCGGCTTTGAAAGCTCTGTGCGATTCAGGTAATAGCCGCCGATGAAATATGCGCTATATCCGCCAACCAGACGAAAACGCATTTTTTCATCAATATCGTATAAAAAAGACATATGCGGAAGCTTCGCGACAGACGGAAGGATAAAAACTGACAGGACAGCAAGAATCAGAAAATATACTGCCGTTTTTTTATTCTCACATATTTTGCGAAGTATTGGAACTGCAACATACAGCGACGCTATTATGAACAAAAAATACATATGATAATGCCCCAGAAGGACACTTCTGAAAAAAGCGAGCTTATCTCCGCTATATTCTGTCAATGCATATATAACCGACCAGAACAGAAACGCAGTTATAATTCTCAGAAGATTTTTTGAATATATCCGCTTCGTCTCTATATTATTTTCAGGATCGAGAAACAAAGCGCCCGATATCATAAGAAAAACAGGTACCGAAAACCGCGAAAAGCTGTCAAGAATGTTATATATACTCCACTCAAACGTATTGATTCCGCAGGCAAACAGCTCTGCTCCGGCTATATGTATAACAACAACAGCGACAGTTGCAAAAATACGCAACCAATCAAAATAATATACACGCTTTTCCATATTCCCAGCTCCCGAATAATAACTATGGGCATCTTTCAGCTGTGAAAGATGCCCAAAAAGTTGAATTCTTTGATTGTCGATTAACCCTTAACGGAACCGATCATAACACCCTTAACGAAGTATTTCTGCAAGAACGGGTAAACTGCAATAATCGGAATAACTGCAACCGCGATTGTAGCATACTTGATAGAGTTTTCAGCAAATGTTGTGTCACGTGCTGCGCCTTCAAATTCATCCATAACGCTTTCCATAACGATCTGACGAAGGATGATCTGCAACGGATACTTAGACTCATCATTGAGGTAAATGAGCGGACCCATAAATCCGTTCCACTGTGAAACTGCAACGAAAAGGCCGATTGTAGCAAGAACAGCGGTGGATGTCGGGAGAACGAGATACCAGAGAATGGTGATATCGTTAAGTCCGTCAAGACGTCCTGACTCTTCGATTTCCTTCGGGAAGCCCTGGAAGAAGGATCTCATGATGATACAGTTGTAAGCGCCGAATGCATGGGGAAGAACGATAGCCCAAATTGTATCGAGCATTCCAAGCCACTTAATGCAAAGGAAGCCCGGGATCATACCGCCGCTGAAGAACATCGTGATCATAACAAGAATGTTAAGAAACTTTCCGCCCGGAAGCCTGTCTGCCTTACTGAGCGCATATGCGCCTGTAGAAAGAACAAAGAGAGCTATAGCCGTGCCGAGAACTGTATAGACGATTGTGTTCTTATAAGCAGTGAAGATAAGCGGCTTTGCAAGAACGAACTTGTAGACCGCAAGAGTTGCACCAAACTTTCCATCGACCATCGGCCATACGCCGACGCTGTTTGTAATAACATCCCATGTACCCGAAAGCGATACTGAAATCATGTGGAGAACCGGGAACATTACCATAAGAACAACAAACCAAAGGAATAAGTTTCTGAGCAACCAACCAACAGTAAATTTTTTCTCAACCATTTTTATTGTCCTCCCTTACCACAAGCTTGTTTCGCTAACGCTCTTCGCAACATAGTTGGAAATCAAAACGAGAGAGAGAGAAACTATCGAGTTGAAGAGACCAACCGCTGTACCGTAGCTGAAGCTGTTAGACTGGAGACCCTGTGTGTAAACGTATGTAGAAATAATTTCAGATGTCTCGTATGTGGACGGAGACTGGAGAAGGAATGCCTTCTCAAATCCGACATTGAAGATGCTTCCCATACGGAGAAGGAGCATTGTGATGATTGTCGGAATGATGCTCGGGAGAGTGATGCTCCAGAGGCAGCGCCACTTACCTGCACCGTCAACAACAGCTGCTTCATAGAGCTGCGGGTCGATGTTTGTAAGTGCTGCAAGATAGACGATAGCACCCCAACCGAGTTCCTGCCAGATACCTGACGCAATATAGAGCGTTCTGAAGTATCTTGCGTCTGCAAGAATGTTTGTTGCTTCAATGCCCAGAGACTCAAGAGCCTTTGTAACGATGCCGCCTGTCGGTGAAAGCATCATTGTGAGAAGACCGACAACAATAACCGTTGAGAAGAAGTGGGGCATGTAGCTGACTGTCTGTACGAACTTCTTGAACTTCATATTCTGGCACTCGTTAAGAACAAGAGCAAGAATAATCGGTGCCGGGAAGCCCCAGAGCAAGCTCCAGAATGAAAGCAGGAAGGTGTTCTTGATCATACGCCAGCAATACTTATAATTGAAGAATCTGACGAAGTTTTCAAAACCAACCCATTCACTCTGCATAAGTCCGATAAACGGCTTATAATCTTTAAATGCGATGATAAGACCGTACATCGGGAAGTAATAGAACAGTGCAAGGCAGATAACAGCCGGTGTTACGAGCATCATAAGATACTTGCCGTCAGCAAGCTTCTTCATCCACTCAGGCTTTGCACTTGCGGGTGAGTTTGGCAGAACCTCTGCCGAAGCGTTTTTTGTCGCCCTCAAAGTATTCAACTCCTTGAAATTTTTCTGTCGCATCTACTATCGCGAATGCGACAGGTCGATACGCTTATTTATTATAATGTCCAAACGCAAAAACGCCCGGGCAATATAACCTTTATTATGGGAAAGAAACACAGAACTTGTCCGAAGAAAATATGTAACGCTCAGCTGACCCTGTTAACGATCTGCCGGGCAGCCCTTTCCACGTTTGTATTATACAACAAAACATACCCAAATATGAATTGTCATTTTTTTAAGTTATCACCAAATTATCGAATTTCAGTAAAAATAATTATGAATACAATAAATGATAACGAGAACAGCCGTTTTTGAACTTTTCAAAAACATTCAGCGCATTTATAACACTTTTTGCAAAATTTACACAATTTTAACGAATTGTTTCCCAGTTAACAAGTAGTTAACAAATCACCAAATTGCGACATAATATTTACACATCTACCATTTTCTTCTTTATTATTTCTTGTAATCATCCCCAAAATGCTTTTTGCGATATTCTCCCGGGGTGTAGCCTGTGTACTTTTTGAACAATCTGATAAACGTATTTATATTGGGAAGCCCGACCATAACCGCAATGTCTTTATTCTTATTCTGCGGATTCTCGCTGAGCTCCACGGCTTTTTTTATACGGTAATTATTTATATAATCACTCAGGTTTACGTTCATCTTCTCTTTGAAATATGATGAAATATACGCACCGGTAAGCTTCAGCTTGTCAGCAAAAAGATTGAGGTATATGTCTTCAGCATAATGGTTGTCAACATAATCAAGAATATAGCTTATAATATAATCATCCTCACGCTTATTCTGACGGATATGATCCATAATCTCGCTCAGGAAATCAACACACACATCCCTGTATTCTTCCGGCGTGTGAGCGTGATCGAGCATACGGTATGCCGCAGACAGATTAATATTCGACGGAAGCGCATGAAGCACACGGTTCACGAGCTTTACCGAACAGTTGATTATTTCTGTGCAGAGCAAATAGAGCTCAAAGCTGTTTATTTCCTTTTTAATATTGTAATCAATTATTTCATCGACTTTATGCACAGCCTCTTCCAGTGTGCCGTTCTGCAGCATAGCAGAAAGCTTCCCCATCTCCTCGACAGAGAAATAGAATCTGCTCGCCCCGCGTTTTACATCATCTTCATACAGCACCTGGTTCTCAGCAATCGGTTTGCTGTATTTTGCAAGATCTATAAGCACATCATAGACACTCTTTATGTGCTCAATTCCTTCATATATATTCGAAACCGCCACAGTAAAAAATGCATATTCAGATTCATTCGACAGCTTGGCCACTATGCTGTCTATTATGTCTTTTTCACCCGAGAAGCCTTCATACGCATCAAAAACAGATACAATCCCGTTGTTTTCGATCTGGAAAGTAGTTGCCTTTACACCCCAGGTTTCAAGATACATCTCTATCAGTTGCTTCAAAAAGAAGGTTGCCCTGCCTGAATCCTTGCCTATATACTTATCGAACTCGCTTTTATAATTGACACGGATATACATCATAAAGAACGAACGCGAAATATCAACACTTTCCTCAATATCATCAATTCCGACATATACATCACGCATACGCGATTGCAAAAACAGCGAATCGAGCACCGATTCTTTATGATCGTTCTCAACAGCACCTCTGATATCGTGTGAAGTTATCAACTTGACACCTTCATATATATCCTCATATGAATTTATGCCGCTTTCAAACTGAGCTTTTACAGACGAGTTTTTGCCGATTTCCTCCGCTACCGCCAGAGCACGCTTTGACCATCGCAATGATACAAGCACAGAAAACGCGAGCGCTACAATAAAGAAGAGCATAAAACAGATAATTTCATATTTTTCCGTATTTCCCATCTCTGCATTGAGCTCTCCGAACGGAATAAACTTCAAAATCGTGATATCACCATTCTGTTCATCTGAAAATCTGAAGATATACCCTTTATCGATTTTCTCCGAAGCGGAGGTAATTTCACTCTCTGCAAGCTCGTCTGCCGCCTCTGTTGCATATATCTTCTGACCGTTTTCGGAATAAATGCCGGATATCCCGAATTCTTCGGCCAGCTCTGCTATATCAAGCATCATAACAACGATATATCTGCTATCGTCCTGAGGTTTATATGTCACCGGCAACAGGACACTGTCAACGCGCTTTGCCTCTTTCGCACCCGAAAAGATTGCAGCCGGATGAATCTCAAACAGCTCACCACCGGACATCTCCGAGACCCAAAAATCTTTCACATATTTTTCGTTTGAATAATATTGATTAAAAAACACATCGGTTGTGTATGTGCCCGTGAGCTCATATATATATCCGGATTTTTGCCTGTCAACAATAAAAGCTGTGGACAAAAACTTTGAAAACTCGTTCTGACGCCTGTCAACGAGCACAGCACGCATATCCGCACGAATGTTATTATTCATAATGTATGTGCCGTTATCAAACGAATTGTCTGCAGCAAACCTCACGGATAATTCAGACAACGCAAATTTTATCTGAGATATTGTTCTCTGTACGTCCTCTGCCCCACTTATAAATTCGATATTCAAATTTTCAAGCAACAATTTCTTTGCACGCTTTGCGGCCGATATACGCACAACGACAAAAGCGAGCGAAAATATCAAAATAACAACAAGAAAGCTACTTATCGCTTTCAGAAAAAAAGAATGTTTTTTAAGCACAAAACTTCACCCTTCTGAAAAATATCATCAAATTTTTAAGTAGTAACTTTCTGTATTATACACTATAAAATCAAAAAAAGCAAAGATAATTTTATCTTTGCTTTTTTAAAAATTCAAGTATTCAAATTTTTAATTGTCCGATGGCTCATCATCACTCTTTTTTTTATGGGCGATGTGCACTGTTTTATATATGCGATAGCCTATGATAAACGCAATCAAAACCGTTACGACAAACAACAAAGCTCGCATCGCGCCACTGAGCGTGAGCAACACAGCCGACATTCCCAGCACGCCGCTTATGAGATAGAGGATAAGCACCGTCTGTTTCTGATTGAAACCGACATCAATCAAGCGATGGTGGATATGACCACGATCAGCGTGCATCGGGCTCTGCCCATGGAGGAGACGGCGGCATATCGCAAACGCAGTGTCGAAAATCGGAAGACCGAGCACCAAAAACGGAGCGGCAAAAGAAAGTATTGCATAGGTTTTGAACATTCCCTGAATCGACATTGTCGCAAGAATAAAGCCGAGGAAGGTTGCGCCTGTGTCTCCGACAAACATCTTGGCCGGATTCATATTATATGGAAGAAAACCGATACAAGCCCCGGCAAGAGCGGCCATTATCACCACGATGGTAAATTCAGAAACCATCACCGAAATAATGAGCAATGAAATTGACGCAATCGTACACACTCCGACTGACAGGCCATCGAGACCGTCGATCAGGTTCACGGCATTCGTTATTGCAACAATCCACAGCACTGTTATCGGAATCGACCACATACCAAGACTCAGATATGCATGGTCGCTGAACACATTCACATTTGAGAGCACATCTATTCTTGTGCCATGAAGAACGACAATCAGCGCCGCTATAATCTGAACTATAAGCTTCAGCATTGCAGGAAGTGATACCGCATCATCTATAATGCCAAGCACAACGATAACGACAGCACCGAGAAGGATCCCTTGCATTTCAAGATCTATCGGAACCAAAAGTATGACCGCAACCAAAAACGCAAAAAACACAGCTAAGCCGCCAAGGCGCGGTATTGGCTCTTTGTGCATTCGTCTGTCATCCTTAGGCACATCTATCGCACCTATCTGATGCGCTATTTTTTTTGCAACCGGGGAAAGAATAAACGAAAGAATGCCTGCAACAAAGAACGCAGCTATGCTTCTTATTATCGCTATTTTATCCATCATTTATCCCTCTTTTGTTATCCGCGCGGCTTTGCCACAAAGCCAACCTTTTTACGGATTTTTTCAAGGTTTCGTTCCGCAAGACGCGAGGCAAGTGCCGCACCTCTTGTGTAGACAGCCTCAAGATAGTCCTTGTTTTTAAGAACATCCTCGGTTCTTTCGCGAATCGGGCGAAGCATTTCGACAACAGCTTCACCTACCGCTGTTTTGAAATCTCCATAGCCTTTTCCGGCAAATTCGTTTTCGATTTCCTCGATACTCTTGCCTGTGGCAACGGAATAGATTGTCATAAGGTTGTTTACGCCGGCCTTACCCTCCCGGTATTCAACACGCGCCTCGCTGTCTGTCACCGCACGCCTGAACTTGCGCATAATATCGTCAGGCTTATCGAGAAGAAGAATATATGCATTCGGGTTTGTGTCTGATTTCGACATCTTCTTATCAGGCTCAGCCAGGCTCATTATTCTTCCGCCAACCTTAGGTATGTAGGGCTCAGGTATTGTGAATACATCGCCGTGGTGATTGTTGAAGCGCTGAGCGATATTTCTCGCAAGCTCAAGATGCTGCTTCTGGTCCTCCCCTATCGGAACATAGTCCGCATTGTAAAGAAGAATGTCAGCAGCCATAAGTACGGGATAGTCAAACAGACCTGCGTTGATGTTATCAGCATGCTTTGCGGATTTGTCCTTAAACTGAGTCATACGCGAAAGCTCGCCATACATTGTATAGCAATTGAGAATCCACGAAAGCTCTGCATGCTGCTGAACGTGGCTCTGGATATACATTATATTCTTTTCCGGGTCAAGCCCACAGCCTATCAGAAGCGCAAGCAACGAAAGTGTCTGCTGACGCAGCTTCGCCGGGTCCTGACGAACGGTTATCGCGTGCATATCAACCACGCAGAAGAGACAATCATATATATCCTGCATTGCGACCCAATTTGTGATCGCTCCCATATAGTTGCCCATCGTTATGTTTCCTGACGGCTGAATGCCCGAAAACACGCGCTGTCTTTTTTCTGTTGTTTCCATGGTTATTCTCCTACATAATCATTAAGAACTTTTGCGAGCCTGTCTATTCCGCGCTCGATTTCATCAAGAGACGGAAGTGAGAAATTGAGGCGGAAGGTCGGGTATATCTTTGTGTCATCTGCCGCAAAAGCACAGCCGGGAACGATTGCAACTTTCGCCGCTTTAGCACGATTTGTAAGCTCCGCACCGTCAAACCCGTCAGGCATTGTGCACGAAACGAAGAGACCGCCTTCCGGACGAGTGAAGGAAACCTTCTTTGTAAACTTCGCCTCAATACACTCAAGCATCTTATCAGGCTTCACGCGATAGATGTCACAAATCTTTGCAATATGCTCATCAATATCATTTTCTGCAAGATATTCCGCCGCAAGCATCTGGAAGAACAGATTTGTGTGAACATCGGAAACCTGCTTTGCAACAGTCAGCTTGCTTATTATCTCCTTTGTTGCACAGGCAAAACCAATTCTAATGCCCGGCGAGAGAATCTTGGAATATGAACCGCAGAAGATTACCCTTCCCTTTTCATCAAGGCTCTTTATAGTCGGCACCGGCTCGCCTCTGAAGCGAAGCTCAAAATAAGGGCTGTCTTCAAGAATCATAACGTCATAGCGCTCAGCAAGCTCAAGAAGCTTTTTGCGGCGCTCGATGCTCATTGTCGTGCCGGTCGGATTCTGGAAGGTCGGTATTGTATAGATAAGCTTTATGTTCTTTTCCGTTTTGAGCTTTTCTTCAAGAACATCCACAAGCATACCGTCATCATCGACAGGAATACCTATAAGGTTTACACCATAGGAACGAAGCGCATTGAGCGCTCCGACAAAAGCAGGATCCTCACATATGACGGAATCACCTTCATTCAGAAGGATCTTCGCAGTCATTTCAATCGCCTGCTGACCGCCGCTCGTTATAATAAGGTCATCGGTTTCTTCCTTGAAAACGTTATGTTTTTTGCCCATTCTTTCTTTTGTTAAGTCACGAAGCGGCGTATAACCTTCACTGACGCCATACTGAAGAGCGCTTGCCGCAGATGTGTCAAAAATATTTGCGGCGATTTCCTTCATTGCTTCAACCGGAAAGCTATCGGGAGCAGGATTTCCTGCCGCGAAGGATATAAGCTCCGGGTCATTTGGCATTTTTAAAATCTCACGTATCGCCGATGGCTTAAGCGCGGATATTCTGCTTGAAAATTCCATAATTAATAATGCGCCTCCATTAATTAACATAAAATACTATTTTAGTATTTTATCATATGACGAGAAAAATATCAACATATATAATATGATATTTATCTGCAATTTTGCAAAACAAAGCTTTTGGCATCAGCATATACCATTACCGTTTTTTGTCATTGACATTTGGAGGCAGCATCCTTCCCTCCCTTGAAATAACATCAAAATATGCGTTTCACAATTGGCTTTAATGGCTTTTTCTTGACAAGGATTTTTTGCATATGCTACAATAGCATTGACAAAAGAATAACGAAGTGTTCTTTGTCGGCACGACAAAGACAAATGGACGGTTCTGTTGTATTGACAAGGGTGTGTTGCTTCGATTCATCCCTTGTAGGGACGATAATAAACGATTAGAGGAGGCTTGTAATGAAAACGAAAAAGTTCCGGATAACGGCAGTGTTAATTATCTTAATCTTGTTAATGCTATTTTTTGGGAATCACCGCAAATTGAAAATAGAAGAGCCAATGGGAAAAATAGTTTTAAATTATCTTTTCTCGGAAGATATGATTGGAGAGGATCCTAGCACCTTAGTTTCTGTGGACCCGTTTACCGGGACAGTTTCTCCGATTAGTAACATAGGAACAAGTCCTGTTAGAATTATGGGGAATACATCAATAACGTTGTATGACGGGTTTGATGAGCTTAATACCTTTAACTTAAAAACTAAAGAAACCAAGACGGTCTATGAAACAAATGGTGGTATTCAATCGTATGAGTATGTCGATGAAACGCATGTAAGCGTTGTTGAGGACAAAGATCTATTTTTGGTCAACATAGAGGATGGTTCAAAGAAGCTGCTTGTGGAATCGGTAGAGCCTGAACATTCATGGAGCAGCGATGGGAAAATGTTATATTATGCTTCTTTTGGATATCCGGAGCCTGAAAAAATATGTGTACTCAACATTGATACAGGTGAAACAAAAGAACTGTTTAGAGGAATCTACCCGAAAATCTCAAAGGATGGTACGAAGCTAGCATATTTTCCCGATCCCGGAGGACCGATAAAAGTTCGAGATTTATCAAACGATAAGGAATGGAAGATTAATGCTAATTATTTTAGTTATTTTTGCTTTTCTCCGGACGGCCGGTTTATATGCACAGTCGAAATTCCATTCATACTCTCCCGGTATAGAAATGTGGTGAAGATATGGGATTACAAGACCGGCGCTTCAAAGACGCTGCTATCTTCTGAATGGAAATACGCAAGCTCTGATTTAGATTGGATCGAGTAAAACACAACAGAACCGTCCCCTTGTGTTGGGACACCCCTTGTGTTGGGACCCTTGTGTTCGTTTTAAAAAAACGAATGTGATTTTGGTTGACAAATTCGAATTTCTGCTATATGATTTAAACAGGCGGAAATTTTTTCCGAATCTTTTCAGTTTGGAGATATTATATTATGATTAAATCAGGACTTTGTTCGGTTACATTCAGATCGAAAACGCCACAGGAGATTATCGATCTTGCCGCAAAAGGCGGTCTTCAATCCATCGAATGGGCAAGCGATGCCCATGTAAACGCCGGTGATATTGCCACTGCAAAGGAAGTCAAGGCTATGACCGAAGCGGCAGGGCTTGAGGTTTCCTCCTATGGCTCATATTATCGACTCGGAACGAACGATGATATCGTTCCCTATCTCGAAAGCGCAACCGCACTCGGTGCAAAGGAGATACGCATATGGGGCGGCGGCAATCCTTCGGCATATTTTCTTCCTTCCGCACGCAGATATATTGTAAACGAGGCAAAGGAGATAAGCCGCAAAGCTGCCGAATACGGTATAAGAATTTCGACAGAATGCCACGCTCACACCATCACCGATACCCCCGAAAGCCTTCTTATGTTTATGTGTGAGGTCAATGAACCAAACTTCTCTACATACTGGCAGGCACTTCTTCACATTCCGGAGGAGCAGCAGCTTCGCTCACTCAAAGCCGTTTACGGTTCCGGCAAGCTTACAAATCTCCACGTATATCATTTTGATGTATTTGATACAGGCCGTGATCAGCGTCTTCTCTCTGAGGCCTATGACAAATGGCTTGAACGTTTTTCAATTTTCAGCGGCGACAACACAACGCGCTATGCTATGCTTGAATTTGTTCGCGGCGGCACTGACGAAAGCCTGCTTGCAGATGCAGAAACGCTTTCCAAGCTTATAGCCGAAGCAAACAGCAAATAATCCCCTATCAGGACACCAAGAGCTGCAGTATTTTCACTGCAGCTCTTTTTTCTGTAAATATCTCGTTCTCTGCCTGCATATATTTTAAAAGAAATCCCATATGAGGAGGACGACGATTTGTCAAACGCCGTTTTTTTGCCCGAAGGGGCGCTTATACATACAGATCAGAATCTGAAGCTTCTCTCGACAGCAGAGATGCTGAAGTATGCTATGGAGAACGAAGTAATAGTCGAAGGACTTGCGTTGATGTGTGATGCATCACACAATCTCATCGTTGATATGAACGGATACACAGGAATTATTCCGCACAAAGAAACGGCTTTGGGGATAGACGACGGACAGACCCGTGAAATAGCAATCATCTCACGCGTTGGAAAGCCCGTCGCGTGTGTAATCTGCGGAATCAATGAGACAGACGGAAAAACAACTCTTCTTCTCTCGCGCAGAAAGGCACAGAAAAAGGCGCGTGCGGCTATTTTCGAAAGCCTGTGTCCCGGTGATATTATCCCGGTCACGGTAACTCACCTCGAGCCGTTTGGTGCATTCGTCGATATCGGCTGTGGGAACATATCTCTCATAGGTATTGAATCGCTCTCTGTTTCGCGCATATCGCATACAAAAGACAGATTTGCTCAGGGGGATAAAATATTTGCTGTTGTCTCCGGCATTGACAACGAAAACCAACGTGTTTTTCTTTCTCATCGCGAGCTGCTCGGCACCTGGGAGGAAAACGCGGCAAAATTCGAGCCCGGCCAGACTGTGCGCGGCATCGTACGCGGCATTGAAGATTATGGCGCATTTGTCGAGCTTGCTCCGAATCTGTCCGGCCTTGCGGAATATTGCGACGGTCTGAACATCGGTGACACTGTCTCGGTTTTCATCAAAAGCATTATTCCGGAGAAGATGAAAATAAAGCTGATTATAATCGATATTCTCGGAAAAAGCTTCAAGCGATATATCACGCAGGATGACTATTTTCTGACAGGCGGCCACATCGATTTCTGGAGATATTCGCCCGAGAGCTGCAGAACGAAACTGTTACTCAGCCGATTCGGAGAGGAATAGCGGCGTTTTTATCATCATATAAGCAACACCGCACAGCTTTTAAACTGTGCGGTGTGTGTTACTCTTCTGTTTCTTCAGGCTCTTCTACTTCATAGAACGGCTCGTCATCATATATAAAACGATGGAGCTTTTCTGATGCAGCATCGAGATCATATACCATTGCATAGCTCGAATTGGTTTTATATGAACCATCAAGCGGAAATCTTCCCTGCTCGAATGTCGGCTTTCCGTGAAGCAGTACATTGCTTGCTATTTTTATTATTTCCTCATTTGAAAGCGAGGTTTCGACCATTGGGATGAGGCTTTTTACAAGCGACATATATCGCAACGGATTTGTGTTGAGCGCTTTTTCCATAAGCTTCTGCATAACCTCACGCTGGCGCTCCGTGCGCTCAAAATCGGCATTTCCGACATATCTTATTCGCGCATAGGCAACAGCCTGATAGCCATATAGCGTCACTGTTCCAGATTCTTTTATAAGCTCGGGCTTTTCCCCGACCTCATATGCCATTTCCTTTATATATTTATTTGCATTTCTGCGCTCTGCCTCGCTGATTTCAACCTCGACACCTCCGAGCGCATCAACTATTCCGGCAAGCTGATTGAAATTGAGAGATACATAATCGGTTATATTCATATCGAAATTCTGATTGATGGTTTTTATGGCAAGCTCAACGCCCCCGCGTGCATAGGCACTGTTGAGCTTATATTTGCCGTGGCCCTCGATTTTGACAAGGCTGTCGCGCATCAGGGAAACCGCTTTGATTTTATCGTGTTTCATATCTATAGACACAATCATCATCGCATCCGAGCGCCCCGAAACATCATCTGTGCGGCTGTCCACGCCGAAAACGGCTATATTGATAACCTCATCGGACAAGCCTTCCTCTGTGTCCAGCTCTTCGTGATTCAGTTCAACATCGCCGCGGTCGATGCTGTTCAGCATATGTGTTACGGAAAAACAGGCAACACCTATCACCAGCATCAGTACCGTAACAATCCAGAACAACACCCTACGTGCACGCCTTTTCTTATTCTTATCTTTTTTATTCATAACAGCTCCACTGCCCTCTTTTTTCAAAATTCCTATTTATATTAGCATAATTGACAACAGGATTCAACTTTAATGTGTAATATTTTTATTAATTTTACATTCAATATACCCTTGCAAAGTTATCAAAAACGTAGTATACTCTATAATAGATAAATTCGGCCGGTGTTTATCGGTATATACACCGGAATAATTAGGAGGTCAAATCCAATGAATGAAGTATTGAAGCAAATCGGCGCATACGGTGTTGTCCCTGTCGTTAAGATCGACAATGTTGAGGATGCTCTTCCGCTCGGAAAGGCTCTTATCGACGGCGGTCTTCCTGTTGCAGAGGTTACCTTCCGCACAGCAGCTGCTGAGGAAGCTATCCGCATCATGGCAGACGCTTATCCGGAAATGCTCATCGGTGCAGGCACAGTTCTCACAACAGAGCAGGTTGACAAGGCTGTTGCAGCAGGCGCAAAGTTCATCGTTTCTCCGGGTCTCAACCCGAAGGTTGTCAGCTATTGCGTAAGCAAGAACATCCCAATCACTCCGGGCTGCAGCAACCCGTCTGACATCGAAGCAGCTATCGAGCTCGGTCTTGACGTTGTCAAGTTTTTCCCGGCTGAAGCTTGCGGCGGCCTCGCAGCTATCAAGGCTATGAGCGCACCTTACGGCGCAATCAAGTTCATGCCGACAGGCGGCATCAGTGAAAAGAACATCAACGACTATCTCTCCTTCGGCAAGATTCTCGCTTGCGGCGGCAGCTGGATGGTTAAGGATGCTCTTATCAAGGACGGCAAGTTTGATGAAATCACAGCTCTCACACGTCAGGCTGTTCAGACAGTTCTCGGCTTTGAGCTTGCACACATCGGCATCAACACAGATTCCGAGGACAACGCTCTTGCTATCGCTAACCTCTTCGCAACAGCATTCGGTTTCCCGGTAAAGAACGGCAACAGCTCCGTCTTTGCAGGAACAGGTGTTGAAGTCAACAAGGCTATCGGCCGCGGCGCAAACGGTCACATCGCTATCAAGACAAACAACATCGACCGCGCTATGGCATATCTTGAAAGAATCGGCTTCGCTATCGATCCCGACTCTGTAAAGCCCGGCGTTGCTGCTTACCTCAAGCAGGACTTCGGCGGCTTCGCTGTTCATCTTCTCCAGGCGAAGTAATCTCGCTTTTGCGTAAATCTTGCGACCGAAGGGCTTCTGTTCTTCGGTCGTTAACTTTATACAAGTTTTTGAATAAATATTTACTTGCCTATTGACATTCGCACACAAACGCTGTATAATATTCATCATCATATGAATAAATATTTACGGAGGTAAATTACAATGGATAAATCCAAAATCAAAAAGGTAGTCCTTGCCTACTCTGGCGGACTTGATACTTCTATTATTATTCCGTGGCTCAAGGAAAATTATAACAACTGCGAAGTTATCGCTGTTTCCGGCAACGTCGGACAGGCAGACGAGCTTGAGGGTCTTGAGGAGAAGGCACTCAAGACAGGTGCTTCAAAGCTCTATGTTCTCGACCAGACAGACGAGTATGTTGACGAGTACATCATCCCGACAATGAAGGCAGGCGCAATCTACGAGGAATATCTCCTCGGCACAAGCCATGCACGTCCCTGCATCGCAAAAGGTCTTGTTGAGATTGCACTCAAGGAAGGCGCAGATGCTATCTGCCACGGCTGCACAGGTAAGGGTAACGACCAGGTTCGTTTTGAGCTTACAATAAAGCACTTTGCTCCAAATATGCCGATCATCGCTCCGTGGCGTGAGTGGGATATCAAGTCCCGCGACGAGGAAATCGACTATGCGGAAGCACACAATGTTCCCCTCAAGATAAACCGCGAAACAAACTATTCAAAGGACAAGAACCTCTGGCATCTTTCCCACGAAGGTCTCGACCTCGAGGACACAGGCAATGAGCCGATGTATGAAAAGCCGGGATTCCTTGAAATGGGCGTTTCCCCGATTGCTGCACCCGACAAACCCACTTATGTTGAAATCGAATTTGAGAAGGGTGTTCCTGTCTCTCTCAACGGCGAGAAGATGAGCGCAAAGAACATTATCCTCGGCCTCAACAAGCTCGGCGGAGAGAACGGCATCGGTATTCTCGACATCGTTGAAAACCGCCTTGTCGGCATGAAGTGCCGCGGCGTTTATGAGACTCCGGGCGGAACAATCCTTTATAAGGCACACTCTGTTCTCGAGTCCATCTGCCTTGACAAGATGACACTTCACGAGAAGCAGAAGCTCGCTATCACATTTGCAGAGCTTGTATACAACGGCCAGTGGTTCACACCGCTCCGCGAAGCTCTTTCCGCTTTCGTTGACAAGACACAGGAGAAGGTTACAGGTAAGGTTCGCCTCAAGCTCTATAAGGGCAATATGATCAATGCAGGCGTATGGAGCCCGTATTCCCTCTACAGCGAAGAGATTGCAACCTTCGGCGAGAGTGATTATGACCAGAAGGACAGCGCAGGCTTCATCAACCTCTACGGTCTCCCGATAAAGGTTCAGGCTCTTGTTGACGGCAAGAAATAAGATAATATATAAGTGTTTTGCTCACTGATTGGAATATCGGTGAGCAAACCTTGCATTTTAAGGTTTTAAAAAGGAAGGTCATTACAATGGGTAAAATGTGGGCCGGAAGAACCTCCGGCATAACCGACAGCATTGCGGATGATTTCAATTCATCAATCCGCTTTGACTACAAAATGTTCCGTCAGGATATAACAGGAAGCATGGCACACGCTCTTATGCTGGGAGCTCAGAACATCATCACAAAGGAAGAGGCAGACACTCTTATCGCAGGTCTTGAAGGAATACTTTCTGACCTTGAGTCCGGCGCACTCGAATTTGATATGACCGCTGAGGATATTCATATGTTTGTTGAAGCTGTTCTCACCGAGCGTCTTGGCGACGTCGGCAAAAAGCTTCACACTGCAAGAAGCAGAAACGATCAGGTTGCAGTCGATCTCCGTATGTATCTCCGCGATGAGGTTGATGAGATATCAGAGCTTATCCGCGAGGTTATCCGCGCACTCATAAAGCAGGCAGAAAGCTATAAGGCCGCAATTATGCCGGGATATACACATCTCCAGCGTGCGCAGCCTGTCACCTTCGGTCATCATATGATGGCATATGCAATGATGCTCCTCCGTGACCTTTCGAGAATTGCCGATTGCAGAAAGAGAATGAACATCTCCCCTATCGGATGCTGTGCTCTTGCAGGAACAACTTATAACACAGATCGCCGACTGGAGGCAAGTGAGCTTAAGTTTGACGGAATTGCAATCAACAGCCTTGACGGCGTTTCCGACCGCGATTACTGCGTTGAGCTCTGCTCTGCGCTCTCGATTCTTATGATGCATCTCTCAAGAATGAGCGAGGAGCTTATTCTCTGGACAAGCTGGGAATTCAAGTTCATTGAGCTTGACGATGCATATACCACAGGCTCGTCTATTATGCCGCAGAAGAAAAACCCCGATATGGCAGAGCTTATCCGAGGAAAGACGGGCAGAGTTTACGGCGACCTTATGGGTATTCTCACAGTGCTCAAAGGCATCCCCCTTGCATACAACAAGGATATGCAGGAGGACAAGGAAGGCATATTTGATGCGGTGGAAACTGTGCAGATGTGTCTCCGCGTTCTTGCCCCGATGCTCGATACAATGAAACCGATTCCCGAAAATATGAAGCGCGCAGCCCAAAAGGGATTTATAAACGCAACTGACCTTGCAGACTATCTTGTAAAGAAAGGCCTTCCGTTCAGAAGCGCATACAAGATTTCCGGCCAGCTCGTTGCAAAGTGTATTGCCGAAGGAAAAGTTCTTGAAGAGCTCACCCTTTCTGAATACAAGGAATTCTCAGATTTATTTGAGGATGACCTCTATAACGAAATCAGCCTTGAAACCTGCGTTGAGAAGCGCATTTCGGAAGGCGGCACAAGCGTTAAATCTGTCGAGGCTCAGATTGACTATGTAAAATCGCAGCTTTAATAAAGAGTATGATTTTCAAAGAAAACGGTGAATGCTATGAAGCTCTATGAAATCAAGACGGAATGCGGAAAATCATATATGCAAAAATCCGCACCAATAAGCTCTGAAGCCGATGTATATGAAAACACGGCCATCTGCATTTTCCCCGATATTGAATATCAGAAAATCGAAGGCTTTGGCGGCGCATTCTCCGAAGCTGCGGCATATACCTTCAGCAGACTCAGCGATGAAAACAGAAAAAAGATAATAAGCCTGTATTTTGACGCTGAAAACGGCATCGGTTATAATTATGGGCGAGTTCATATGAACAGCTGCGACTTTTCGCTCGGAAACTATACCTGTGTTGAGGAAGGCGATGAAACCCTGGCCACATTCAACGCAGATCGTGACAGAAAATGGGTAATTCCGATGATACGCGAAGCTCAGAAGCACAGCGATATTGAGCTTCTGCTGTCGCCCTGGAGCCCACCTGCCTATATGAAAACCAACGGTGATATGAACCGCGGTGGCAAGCTCAAACCCGAATACAGAGAGCTTTGGGCCGAGTATTTCAAAAAATTCATTGAAGAATATAAAAGCGCCGGCATAGACATCAAAAGCGTTACTGTTCAGAACGAGCCTATGGCGACGCAAACCTGGGATTCCTGCGTTTATACAGCAGAGGAAGAACGCGATTTTGTTAAAGATTACCTCGGAAAGAGGATGCGTGAGCTCGGAGTAAAAATTCTTTTCTGGGATCACAACAAGGAGCGCGTGCTTGAGCGCGCATCCGTTATTCTCGATGATCCAGCGGTATCTGACGCTATCGACGGTATTGCTTTTCACTGGTATTCGGGAGATCATTTTGAGCAGCTGCGTATGTTCGCCGAAAAATATCCCGGAAAAAGACTTGTATTTTCCGAAGGTTGTTATGAATATTCTCTCGCCGCACCGGATAAGGCAAAGACCGCAGAGCGATATGCTCACGATATGATAGGAAATTTCAACAATTACTGCAACGTATTTTGCGACTGGAATCTGCTTCTCAACACTGAGGGCGGTCCAAACCACGTCGGAAATTTCTGTGATGCTCCGATTATGGCAGACATTGAAAAGGACACGTTTTTTGTCAATGATTCATATTATTACATCGGGCATTTCAGCAAATTCGTAAAGCGCGGTGCCGTCAGAATCGGCAGCAGCATATGGAGCCGCACACTTGAAAGTGTAGCATTTAAAAACCCGGACGGCGAAATCGTTTCTGTTGTATTGAACCCGACAGATGAGGCAGTCGAATTCAAGTTCCGCATTTGCGGCAAGGCTTTCTACTGCAGTCTTGGCGCACATTCAATCGCGACTTATATATTTTCGGTCTGATTTTATCTGATACAAAATAGACGGAACAAAGCAAAGCTTTGTTCCTTCTATTTTATGTGAAATCTTTTTTGAAGCTCTCGGATAAATTCTCCGCGAAGGGCGATGATGCAGGCAATCAACTGCGCAACCGCCGCTCCTCCCATCGCAAGAAAAGGCCATGAAACCTCGTCTTTCCATATAAAAAGCCCGGCAATCGCCGCAATGACAGCTATTATTACAAGAAACAGCATCGGCAGCATATTCTGCTTTTGTTTCCGACAATCCGAAAAAAACAGAACTGATGAAAGTATCAGCCCACCAAGGCAGACTATCGGAACGACAAGAAGAGCCCATCCCGAAACAAGAAAAACGTCTATGAGAATAAGCATAATGCACGCATACAGAATAGCTTTCACGCTTTGGCTCAAGCGGTTGTATTCCACAAGATCGGGCGCAAAAACAAGCGACCACACCATCGCAATGCCTGCAACAGCAATTATACTCCACGCCTTTCCCCCAACGCACACATTGACAATCGGGCAGGCTATGAGTGCCGCCAGAAATGGCCATTTGAGAATTTTAAGCAATTTGCGACGCCCGGAGCTGTGTTTTGCCGTGTCGGGGTATATAATCTTAATCTTCATATCGCTCACTCCCCTCCACTTCAACACTCAGCCCTTCAGCACAAAGAAGCTCGTATAACTTTTCTTCGAAAGATGGGTCAACCGTATTCTTTGCCACAGACAATGTAGTTGTATTTTTAAAAGTTACCATTCCGCATCCTGCTCGGTTATTGATTGCTGTGCCGAGGATAAAATCCATACTCTCGATATGCTCTGACAGCTCTTTTGGCATTTCAACTATACCCATATTGGAAAGAGTGGTTGTAAAACTGTTATCTCCCATAAAACCATATATCAGCCTCGCAGCAGGAAGCTTTATCACAAGAGGAACCCACACAAGCGAATTTACAAGCCGTTCGGTCGAGGTCAGCATCTTGCTCACTGATTCGTGTGCGGCCTTTTCCGTCAATTGCTCTGACACTGTTTTCACGATTGATGAAATATCTGTTATATCGCATATCGGCATACGCACTCCGCAATACATCGAAAAATTGCGCACAGTTTTCGACGGATAAAATTTCCGCATATTTATCGGTACCTGAATGCTCATATCTCCCGAAAGCTCATCTGTCGCAAACTTCCCTGCAACAAACATCAGAGCAAGCATATATGCAGTTATCGTGCAACCGTTGCGTTGCGCCGCAGCTTTAAGCTCATCTGAACGAAGCTTGAAATGCAAAACTCTGTGAGGCTTATGCCGTGTCAGCTTGCCGCCGAGCTGAACAGCCTCTTTATCGGCAAAGCTTGTGGATGCTTTGGGTCGCTTTACATTTGCAAATTCATTCGCAACCTCAGATGTGTGCGGAGATTGGTTGATATCCCACACACAGCTTTTATCCTCAGCCTCAATGCCGATAAGACGAAGATATTCCGCCACAAGACATTTCAGGAAAGTCATTCCGCCTGTGCCATCTGTCAGAACATGGAAAAACTCAACGCTGATGCGTTTTTCAAAATACATAACGCGAAAAGCCGGAGACCCGCTCTGCGAAACCGAAATAGGCTGACAAGGTGTCAGGATTTCCATCTCTGCAGCATAGCGCCGCTTTGATGCATCGAGATAATGCCAGAAAAAGCCTTTTTTCAATGTAGTTGCAAAGCTTGGAAAGCGCTTTATTGTAAAACTGAGCGCTATCTGAAGAAGCTCGGGAACCACCGCAGCTTTCAGATATGCCGACATACGGAACACGGACATTCTTCCATGCTCCATCGAAAGCGGATATATCTTCGCCGCATCATCAAGCGGATACCAGCTTATTGCAGGTCTTGCATAAAATCCACCGAGATTTTTCAGATCAAGGCGCGAAAGCGCAGTCTGAAGAGCTATGCCTGTATTGCTGTAATACAAAATTGCATTCTGGAAATCCTTCCGCATCCGGACTCTTTCTTTTTTCGGAAGAATCACGTGAGCATCAAACTCTGAAAAGAAAGAGGACAACAGCTCAAGCTCATCGGCAGACAGCTGATCTTTATATTCTTCAAATGTGTTTTTAACTTTCATATTCTTTTCTCAGAAGCTTTCAATTTATTTTAAAGTATATCATCGGGCGCATCTATTCCGAGAAGCTCGTCTGCCGCAATTTGTGCGGCACCTTGTGCGGATTGATCCGATGCTATATTCACTTTCCTGAAATCGGGCTTTTTCATCGCAAGCTTTGAGCTATGGGCAACTGCACGGTCAAGCGCGGAATTATACAGCGCATCGATATCAAACAACTCAGACGCATTCACGATTATCAGATCAGGCTCGAAAATCATAATGATATTTATGATTGCCGCGCTCATATATCCACACGCCTCATCCATTACCTGCTGTGCGAGCTTGTTGCCGCTCTCTGCGCGCTTCTGTATTTCCGATATTGCAGCGCCCTCTCCCGATAGCTCTTTATAGAGCCCTTCGATGTAGCTTACACTACACACACTCTCAAGACATCCAACGTTTCCGCAAAAGCATTTATGGTCGCTGCCGGTTACTACCGTATGCCCGAATTCCCCTGCTACTGCATTGTTTATCTCGCCGCCGCAAGCATTGATTATTCCGATACCTTCAGATGACATATCCAGGAACACAATGTTGTTGTGCTTCACATCGTTCAGCGCACGTATTGTCCACAGCCCTTTTGTCTTTGTATTGTTTGAAACATATACAGGAAGGCCTATTCGCTGCTCAAAGCGCGATTTCACATCCACTCTGTCCCAACGCATCGTGCTGGAGCTCACTCTTCCGTCAGCCGAAACGTGTCCTGACACTGCAAAGCCTATCGCCTTTACATTATTATGTTTTGATATCACCTCAATGACACGTCTCTCTATTGCCGAAAGCACATTGTCAGCGCTGTCGCGCCTTGAAATTGCAACGCTTTCACTCTCAATTATACCGCCGCTGAGATCTGTCAGCGAAACAACAGCTTCGTCTGTTTCTATATTGATTGCAATAAGCGACATGGCACTTGCATTGAACTCTATCATAACTGCTTTGCGCCCTGCGCCCTCGTTTTTTATCCGACCTGTTTCGGTTACGAGATTTGTGTCCATAAAGAAATTCACGATATTTGTTATTGACGAGAGGCTCAGCCCTGTAACCTTTGAAAGCTCGTTTCTCGAAACCGGGCTGTTTTTTCTTATATATGAGAGAACCTTTTCTCTGTTTATTCTCTGCATAAATCTGACATTTCCTACGTTGTCAAACATTTTCAGTTCTCCTTTCTCGTTACAAAAGTTGTTCTATAAGCTCCGGAAAATCGCGATAGTCGTCTATTGTGATATACGGAAAATCTGATTTGTAGACTGACTCGTCATTTCCTCCCATACCGTAATCATCGCCTATGTAAACAATATTTTCATGTGTAAGGTTGTTTTCCTTACAATATAAATCCAACGCATAATATTTGTTATACGGCTTCGGAGCCATATCAAAAGATGAGGAGCCGCCGACAAAAACGTGATATTCCGAAAATTCTGATGCTACCTCATTATAGATTTTTCTTCTTTTTTCTCTGTCCGGGTCAAATGCGAGCTTATCTTCGGATTTTGCCTTTGTTCCGAGAATGGAAAAAGTCACACAACCGGACGGATGAAACTCAACATTATCTCCCGCAAAATCCGTAAAGCCGTATTTTTTGCGCATAAGGGTGATCTTTTTATCTATCGCTTCTCTGTCTGAAGAAACACAGAGGTCACGCACCGTTCTGATTTCTCCCGTCGCCTTATCGTATTCTCCATACTGCATTCCGTAGTTCCCGATTATATCTATCGGATATTTTCCCATCTGGTTAAAAATCCTCATTACCTGACCTGCGCCTACCATAAGGAGCTTGTATTTCCGTGAAAGCTTGTCCAGCGCTTCCTTATGCGCAACATCAAGCGGTTGCTTGTGCTGAGTCAGTGTTCCGTCAAGATCCATTGCAACGACTTTTATTTTCTGCATATCCATAAAAGGTCCCCCACAAGGCTTTTTTATTATTATAACTTTTTTCTTTTCATAATTCAACAAGATATCAAATATCCGTATTGATTTTTCTTTTTGCAGAGTATATAATTTAAGCAATAAAAAATTTCCGAGGTGTCTTTTATGAGCAACAGAAATATTGTTATCCCTGTTAAATACAATACGTTCGGATATGATGCATATTGCGGACTCATCCGCCCTTATCTCGATGTTTTCGGTATGCCTTATGATGAGGTTGAGCTGTCTTCACTTCCCGAAAGGCTGAATAAAGGCGCAGCACTTGTTCTCATTGCGCAGCCCGGCCTCATTCTTTCGGATGATGCTGCAAGGACAATAATGGATGCACTGGAAAACGGTATCGGTCTTGTCTGCACTGATACATCCGCGCTCTGTAATGCTGTATTCAGCCCAATTTGTTCATCAGTCGATATGCCGAGTCCCGTCTCGGGCGGCTCTGTCACCATCACTGCCGAGCACTACGCAACAAGATATCACTCTGTCGGTGAGAAGATAGCACTCTACTCCGGCGAGACTTTCTATAAAAATGCAAACTTGAAAAACAGCACTGCGCTTGCAAATATCGGAAAGACTCCGCTTCTTGAAATTGCTGAATATAACGGTGCTAAAATCGCATTGTGGAACACCGTTTCCTGGATCAAGCCCGAAATTTTAGGCCCCTTGCACGGAATGGATGATATCTTCCGCGATACAATCGTCTGGGCAGCAAAAAAGCCTTTCGCTATGAAGGGTATGCCGCCTTTTGTCGGAATGCGCGTTGACGATGTCTGGGGCGCATGGCGCGACAAGAGCCCCGATAATCCTCTTCTCTGGATCGAGATTTCAAACAAATATGGCTTCAAGCCTTGGCTCGGAGTTTTTCAGGACAATACAAACGAAAAAACAGTTTCGCTTATCAAGAAATATGTTGATGACGGAATTGCAACAGCATTCCCTCACGCATTTGCCGGTTGCGAATGGGTAGCATCCGACATTCCCGAGCACTGGGCATATTTTGACCACAGAAACTCGCGCCCCTGGAGCGATGAGGTTATGGCCGAAAATGCCGGGCGCATCAAAAGCTGGTATGATAAAAACGGAATTGCGATTTCAAAGGTTGCGCTTCCGCATTACTATGAGACAGGTGAGAACGCGCTTCAATATTTCATTGAATGGGGTTGTGAATACATTGGTATACATATGCCGCCCGATGCCTCATATTTCTCAGGAGCAAAGCTCAGGTGCGGCCCTTATCGCAAGTATTCTCAATTCCCTTCAGGAGCAAAGCTTCCTGTCTATTTTGCGGACTATCTCGAGTTTCCGCACAACCCGAAGCTTGACGGAAAGCTCTTTAACTGCGTGACGGAAATCCGCGATGTTCGCGGCTATGAGCTCGCTCCGACAAATGATGTCGAAAACACTATTGAAAGCGGTATAACACAGCTTCGCCGCGCAATCCTCAGCTCGGTTCCGGCAGTCCTCTTCACTCACGAGTCCTGCTGGATTCAGCGCATCACAATCGAAAACTGGGAAAAAGAGATGGCAGCCATCGCTGAAGGCATCTCCGACCTCAATCCGATTTACGACACGATGGATAATATTTGCAGATATGTCCGCGCAAGCCATGACATTAAGATTGAAAATGCCGAGCTTGACACAAACGGAGAGCTCTCACTCTCATTCATCGGCAAAAATGATATAGAAACAAAATGTGTGGTATTTTCCGAGAAAAACGGTGAAATTACCGAAAAATGGAACACTGTTCCCAAACAACTGTAATAACATATCATACAGTGACGCTCACAAGACCGTAAATTATGGTTTTGTGAGCGTTTTATTTTTCTCTCTTATGCGCTTTGCCAAGCGTTTCTCCGACGCTGTTTTTTCCGCAAAATACTGAAATAATGCTTGTAAGGATGTGAAAAATATGTTATACTAACATTGAATATTTATGTTCAATTTATTACGATATTAACCGGAGGCTCTTATGGTTGAGTTTGTCACCAAAGAAACGCTTGAAGAATATGAAAATTTTATAGCTTCACACCCTAAAGGTCACTTCCTTCAGTCCTATGCATGGAGTAAACAGAAGCCCGAATGGACCTGGGAGGGTATGATTGTAAGGGGCGAGGACGGAGCTATACGCGGCGCTATGTCGGTTCTCATCCGTAAAACCCCGGCACTTCCCTACAGCATTATGTATGGAGCACGCGCACCTGTGTGTGATATCCATGATGAAAAAACTCTTTCCGAGCTTCTCGAGGGTGCGAAAAAGCTCGCTGCAAAATATCATGCTTATGTATTCAAGCTTGATCCGGATATTTCAATCGAGGATACCGAGTTTTCCGATATTATGACACGGCTCGGCTTCAGACACCGCGATACAGGCAAAAACTTTTCGGGCATTCAGCCGAGATTTGTTTTCCGCCTCAATGTTGAAGGGCGCGACGAGGAAGAGCTTATGGCATCCTTCCACACAAAAACGCGCTATAACATCCGTGTTGCAGAACGCAAGGGCGTTGAAATCAAGCTTTGCGGAAATGAAGCTGTCGGTGATTTTTCTGATATGATGCTCGAGACCGGCGTGCGCGATGGATTTGTCGTCAGAAATCGCGAGTATTTTGAAAATATGCTCAAAAACCTCGGCGACAATTGCCGCCTTTATATGGCATATTCAGGAGAAATCCCCATTGCCGGCACGCTTGCCATTCACTACGGTGATAAGGTATGGTATCTTTACGGCGCTTCCTCGAACAAATACAGAAATCTTATGCCAAACTATCTGCTTCAGTGGAATATGATTCAATGGGCTGTCGAGCTCGGCTGTAGAATCTATGATTTTCGCGGTGTTTCCGGAGATTTATCCGAAGACAATCCTCTATACGGCCTCTACAGATTCAAAAAAGGCTTTAACGGCGACTTTGTTGAGTTCACCGGTGAATATGACTACATATTCAATAAGCCAGTGAATTTCTGCATAGAGAAGGGCGAACTGGTTTTCCGCAAGCTCCGCAAAAAGCTGTTTATATTTAAAAACCGCAAATAAATATACTGCAGAAAGAAGTGGGTATGATATGAATTCATTCATCATCGAGCGCGAAAAAATCATTGCAAACGCAGAAGCAATATTCTCACGTGCAGGAGATGCCGATGTCTATGCTGTTGTCAAAGGGCGCGGATACGGTTTTGGGCTGAATGAATATATTCTCCTCCTTCACGAGTGCGGTGTCCGCACCTTCGCAGTTACCGACGTGGCAGATGCCCTTTCTATAAAAAAGCTCAACCTTATCGATACGAATGTTTTTATGCTGCGCTCCACATCACTTTCCGAAGAGCTTGCTGCGCTCATCGAAAATGATGTTATCCTCACAATCGGCAGCACCGAGGCTGCAGTTGCGGCAAATGATATTGCTATCTCAAAAAACAAACAGGCTCGCGTGCATATAAAAATAGATACCGGAATGGGACGATACGGTTTTTCCACAGATGACATCGAACAAATATATGCAGCTTTCACGAAGTTCTCGGCGCTGACTCCTTGCGGCCTCTATACTCATCTCTCGTCCGCTTTCAAAAGCCGCAGGATTACAGACCGGCAGATAGATGAGCTCTTTGCAATCCGCGATGAGTTGAATGCACGCAATGTCGATTGCGGCGTTGTTCATTTTGCAAACTCAGCATATCTTTTCAAATTCGGTGACCCGATAGGCGATGCTGTCAGAATCGGCTCTGCCTTCACGGGAAGACTCGCCTGCAAAGGAAAAGGGCGAAGCCTTTCCAAAGTCGGATATCTTGAGAGCAATATCTGTGAGATACATTGGCTCTCCCCCGGCTCTAAGGTCGGTTACGGCGGTGCTTTTACTGCAAAAAAGGCAACAAAAACCGCGGTTATCCCTGTCGGATATTCAGATGGTTTCCATGTCGAAAAGGCGCGCGATACCTATAGGTTCAGAGATTGCCTTTTTTACATACTCTCAGACATAAAACGAATGTTTTTCAAAAAGAGCGTTTATGTGAAAATAAACGGCAAAAAGGCAAAGGTACTCGGGCACATCGGAATGACACACACTGTATGTGACATTACAAACATCTCATGTGATATCGGCGACAAGGCTGAATTTGACACCAGCCCGCTCTACGTCTCGCCTGATATATACAGAGAGTTTATATGAGAATGAATACGGCTTGCTCCATATGTGAAGCACCGTTTCAAATATACAAAACACCGGGAGGTAATGAATTATGAAAATGGTAATGGCAATCATCAACGCAGACGACGCTCAGACTGTTGTCTCCAATCTCACAAACTCAGGCTTTTCAGTTACAAAACTTGCGACAACCGGCGGATTTCTGAAGACAGGCAACACGACTGTTCTCGTCGGTGTGGATGATGAGAAGCTCGAGGATGTTCTCGCTATCATCAACAAGCATTCACATAGCAGAAAGCAGCTTGTTCCTGCTACTTCCGAGTTCGGAATCGGTATGATTCCGACTGTTCCTGTCGAAGTATCAGTCGGCGGTGCAACCATATTCGTTATGGACGTCGAACGCTTTGAAAAGATCTGACGAATGAATTTTAAAGGATTTTATGGAAATGAGCGCGCAAAAGCCTATCTTTCTGCCGCTTTTGCGCGCAATTCCATCCCACACGCCCTGCTGATTGCCGGAGAGCCCGGCATCGGCAAAAAAACTCTTGCCGACATCATCGCACGCGCACTTGTGTGCACAGGTGAAAACGCTCCTTGTGAGAGCTGTGATGCTTGCTATAAATCTGCAAACCGTTCCCATCCTGACATCATTCGCTTGGGAACTGAAGATGAATCTGTCAAAGTGGATGAAATACGTGCGCTCAAACGGGATGCACTTCTTCGCCCGAATGATGGAGAGCGCAAGGTTTATATAATTGATCACGCAGAAGCGATGACACATCAGGCGCAGGATGCCTTTTTAAAAATATTGGAAGAGCCGCCGCTATTTACTTTCTTTATTATTTTGTGCTATAATTTATGCGATTTGCTTCCGACCATCGTTTCCAGAGCTGCGCACATATCGCTCTCTCCTCTCAGCGACACCGATATGCTTCGCGTAATTGACGAACGTTTGCCGGGAATCTCTGCCGAAAAGCGGGATTTGCTGGTTCAGACAAGCGGTGGAGTATGCACTTTTCTTGTTGACGAAAAAAACAAGGAATTTACCGATGCGGCGGAAATTCTGGCAGGAGCCCTCATCTCTCGCGATGAATTTGAAATATTCAAAGCTGTTTCTGCTCTTGAAAAGCGTGAACGCGACGCTGTCGTTTCAATTTTGAATGAACTTATAATAATAATCCGCGACGCCTGTGTTATTTCATCAGGCGCGCTCAGCACACTTATATCACGTGCCGATAAAAAATATGCTGAAAATATAGCAGCTGTATATTCCCCGAAGGCTTGCTGTGAAATCATCGACAGCGCAACTCAGGCTTCTGCTTCCTGCTTGCGCAATATAGGTGTTTCACATCTGACAGGCAGCCTTATTTGTAAACTTGCTGATATTGCCGCGAAGGCGGTTTCGAAAGGATAGATTTTACTTTGAAAGAAATAATCGGAGTACGATTCCGCGAAGGCGGAAAAATATATTCGTTTGATCCGGGCGAGCTTTCGCCTGTGGCCGGTGAACGCGTTATTGTGGAAACTTCGCGCGGAATTGAACTTGGCACGGTTTCAGACGAACGTCACTCAGTCGACGAAAGCATAATCGTTGCGCCGCTTCGCAAGGCTCTCAGAATAGCTTCTCCCGAAGATATAAAGACAGCCGAAGAGCTTCGCAGCCGCGAAAAAAGCGCAGTTGTCATCTGCCAGGAAAAGATTGAGGCTCATCAGCTTGAGATGAAGGTGATAAATGCCGAATGCTCGTTTGACGGCTCTAAAATCATTTTCTATTTCACGGCAGACGGAAGAATAGACTTCAGAAATCTTGTAAAGGATCTGGCATCCGTTTTCAGAACACGCATTGAGCTGCGCCAGATTGGTGTTCGCGATGAAGCAAAAATGTTAGGAGGTCTCGGCATATGCGGAAGGCCGTTCTGCTGTGCAAGCTTTCTTGATGACTTCCAGCCCGTTTCAATAAAAATGGCTAAAGAGCAGAATCTCTCTCTCAATCAGGCCAAGATTTCCGGAACTTGCGGCCGCCTTATGTGCTGCCTCAAATATGAACAGGAAGCATATGAGGATCTTATCCGCACGACCCCGAAGGTCGGCGCTGAGGTTGATACCCCTGCAGGCCCGGGCACTGTCGCTGATGTCAGCCTTATTTCCGGAAAGCTGAGAGTCAAGCTTGATGATTCGGCTGATTTTGCACTCAAAACCTTTGACAAGTGTGAGGTGTGCCCCAGAGGTGCAGCCGACGCTTGCCCTCATAAGCGCCATAAAAAGCACGGAAAAGCCCCCGCGAAAAACACGGAGGCTTCTGAAGATTAGTTTTATCAATAATAACGCCTTCTGCGACGTCTCTTGCGCTTGTTATATCTGATAACATAGATGATATATATTATCACGCCTATTATTATCACCGCTACAACAGCCATCGTTATCGGGCTTCTGATGATATCTCCGACGTGGTTGATTATATAGGCAAACAGCGATCGCTCAACATCATCCGCAGCAACAAGAGGCAAGGTTATGTAGTCCCTATCTTCATATCTTACCACTACGCTTCCAATCTCATCACCCTTTGCTATAGGCGCTTCAAGCGTCGTTTCGGCGCTGGGTATGAGTTCTATCTTCTCGGGATCAAAGTCCTTTGGCATCAATACGGAATAGCTCTCAGGGCTGTGGGCGACTACGTAGTCACGGTCTTTCGCCGATTCGACTTTGACCTCACATACGGGTTGGCTTGAAGAAAGAAGCGTTGCACGCTTGAAATTCTCAAAGCCCCAGGCAAGAAGACGCTTTGACTCAACAAAGTGCCCCTTCTTCCCTTCCGCATCGCGCGCAGCTCCCAGAACAACGGATATCAGCTCTGTTCCGTTATATTCCGCACTTGCAGCGAGGCACAGACCTGCCGGTGTTGTACTTCCGGTTTTGAGTCCGTTTGCACGGGAATAGACATATCCAAGCTCTTTATATCTGGAAATAAGCGAATTCGTTGTGAAGAAATAGCGTTCTTCCTCAAGATTTGTGGCCGGAATTGTCGCATCCTTCATCGCGCATATCTCACGGAGTCTTGCGTGTTTTCTGACTTCAACAGCAATCTTTGCAACGTCAGCGGCTGTTGTATAGTGATTTTCATCATGCAGGCCGCTCGGATTCACAAAATGAGTTCCCTGAAGGCCAAGCTCCTCCGCACGGCTGTTCATCAGCTCAACAAACGACGTGACGCTTCCCGAAACTCTTTCAGCGAGAATGTTCGCCGCTTCATTTGCACTTGCAACAAGAAGGCAGATGAGCAAATTATCAACCGTCATCTTTTCGCCGGGTTTCACACCGACAGTGCTTCCTGCGGCGGAAAGCCCCGTAAACGCACTTTCCTTTGCTGTCACAACCTCACTGAGGTCTGATATATTTTCGACAACAATAAGCGCTGTCATAAGCTTCGTCAGGCTTGCAGGATATTGTTTTGTATCCGCATTTTCCCCATAAATCATATGACCGTCAGTCGCATCGATGAGGATAGACGCTTTTGAATTTACATCTATCGCATCAATTGCACCGGCAACGCTTGTTAGCATCACAACAGCAGCAAGTATCATTGACAGAACTCTCAGCTTTTTCATTTACTTTACCTCTCTTTAATTTTCCTTTCGTTATATTATAGCAGAAAATATAAAATTAAACAATATACGGAAAGCTTATTATGAAGATTTCAATCCACGAAATTATTCTCGGCGCACTTGCCGCCATATTCATTTCATTCGTTATCATATTCTCTCTCAATCCGCCCGATGCCAAGCTCAATATTGTTTCCGGCGCAGAAACGCCGGCGGTTGCATATCTTGTGAACATAAACACAGCAGATGCAGCTGAGCTTGAGACACTCGACGGAATCGGAGCGAAAACGGCCGCTGCCATAATTGAATATCGCAACAAACACGGCGGCTTTAAAAACGCAGATGAGTTGTGTGAGGTTCCCGGAATCGGCCCCTCCACACTTGAAAAAATAAAAGATTACATTAAAGTTTAACAGGGGGTTTCATTATGAGAATACTTGTAGTAGATGATGAGAAGATCATCGTTAAAGGCATTAAGTTCAACCTTGAAAATGAAGGTTTTGATATCGAAACTGCTTATAACGGTGAAGACGCTCTCGAAATCATCAAAAACGTGCATCTCGACCTTGTTATACTTGATCTTATGATGCCAAAGCTTGACGGTCTTGAAACCTGCAGGCGCATCCGTGAATTTTCAACAGTTCCGATAATTATGCTCACGGCAAAGAGCGAAGACACGGACAAGCTTCTCGGATTCGAATACGGCGCTGACGACTATCTCACAAAGCCATTTAATATTCTCGAGCTTAAATCCCGTGTGCGCGCCATTCTGAGACGCTCCGGATCATCCTCATCGAAATTCAAAAACACACGGCTTATCGCTGATTCGCTTATCATCGATACAGAACAGCGCAATGCATATCTCGACGGCAATCCCGTTCAGCTTACAGCAAAAGAATTTGATCTTGTTGAACTTATGATGAGAAACCCGGGGCGTGTATATAGCCGCGACAATCTTCTCAACATTGTCTGGGGCTATGAGTATCCCGGAGATATGAGAACGGTTGACGTTCACATCAGACGTCTACGTGAAAAGCTGGAGGCTAACCCTGCAAAGCCTGAGCTTATTCTCACTAAATGGGGAGTTGGATATTATTTTAAAGCTTAATCTGGGTATCGGCTTCAAGTTCCGCGAAAGCCTTTCTTTTAAAATTATCATATCCTGTGCCTTGGCATCCATATTGATTATTTTGTTTTCAACCATATTTATCTGGAACAAAATATCCTCAGCAAGCTATTCTGCCAAGCAAACAGAGCTTACTGCAGCGGCGTCTGAATATTCGGCGTCGCTTTCAGCTTATGGTTTCGATTTCAAGCTCAATATTCCAAAGAATTACGCCGGCGTAAACCGCAGGGTTATTGTTACCGACACAGCATTCAAAGTTGTCTTTGACAGCTCTGATATCGAAAATTCAAGAGGAAAAACATTATTGCTCCCGGTGGCTTTTTCCGCAATACAGGGAAATGAATATTTCTCCTTTGATGTTCTGGATATGTCGCTTGAAAGCTGCGCCTCCTCCCCCATTATTGCTGACGGCAAAATAATCGGCTCGGTATGCATTTTCGAAACAGACCTGAGCCTTCAACACGTTTTCAGGGCTTGTCGCAATGCTTTGATCATCACCGGAATACTAACTGCCATCATCTTTATTATCACTGCTTTTTGCATCGTTGCTATGTATAAGGCACGCACTTCAAACCTTATAAAAACAGTGCGCAATGCTCACGAAGCGGATGAAATAGAAAAGATTCCCGTTGATTGCAACGATGAGCTTGCTCCAATAATCCGAGAATTCAACAACATATATGAGCGACTGAACTATGTTCTCCAGATGCGCCAGGTCTTTGTGTCTGATGCATCGCACGAGCTGCGTACACCGCTTGCTGCGATAAAGCTTTTGTGTGAATCCATAACACAGACTGATAACGTTGATGCGGATACTGCGCGCGAATTTATGGAAGACATCATCCTTGAAGTTGACCGAATGTCTCATACAGCAGAAAAATTGCTTGTGCTCTCAAAGCTCGACAACGCAAACAGGTCAGCACTTGCGCCGATTTCTCTCTCTTCTATCGTTCACAAAACGATCACCACGCTTGCACCAATCGCAGAAAACAAGGATGTCACGATAGAACAATACATAGAGGAGGATTGCTCCATACTCGCCGATATGGAGGGAGCAAGCCAGATTATCGGAAACCTTATTGACAACGCCATTAAATATAACAATGTCGGCGGAACGCTGCGCATCTACCTCTTCTCACGGGCAGGTAAATGCACCTTTATAACAGATGATACAGGAATAGGCATTGCCCCCGAATACCGCGAGCAGGTTTTTGAGCGGTTTTATCGCGTCGATAAATCACGTGAGCACGATGGTCGCGGCGGAAGCGGACTCGGGCTTTCCATCGTCAAACGTAACGTTGAAAGCTTTGGCGGTACGGTCAGAATATCCGAATCGGTAAGCGGCGGAACGCGGTTTACAGTTGTTTTTCCGAGCCTTCTCACGGAAGATGAGGTGGATATGATATGAAAAGATTTATAGCTCTTATTCTTTCGATTATACTTCTTTTATCAGCATGTTCGCACACGCCATCAACGCCGGAAGAAACCTGCAGACTCTATTATTTTTCCTCTGATTCAAGCGGCGCTCTTCATACTTTGGAAGAAAAAATACCTGATGCGTCGCAAGAGGACATCATTCGCGATATTTACTCAAAGCTTTGCTCCCCAAAAAGCAAAAAGCTTGTTTCAATGATTCCTGCAGGAATCAAGCTTGAATCCCAGAGTATTGCCGGCGGTATATGTGCAATCACACTCTCAGAAAAATACACAGAGCTTCCGGAATATACAAAGTCAATTGTAGACACCTGTCTTACTAAAACCTTCTGCAGCCTGACTTATATTGACCGCATCATTATAATGAGCGGAAACGAGAGCTTTGAGTTTTCAGACGGTGACTTTATTACTTCCACACCAAGCACACACTATGACTCATATACCGTTAACCTCTATTTTGCCAACGAAACATTTGACGCTCTTTGTGCAGACAGCGAGATTATATTCCCGACCCCCGGCGAAACCCTCGAACACGCAGTTGTCTCAAAGCTCCTGAATGGTCCGGAATCCGATAAGATGCGCAGGGCTATTCCTGTCGGCACACGGATCAATAATATTTATGTTTCCGAAGAGGGCGTTTGCGGCATCGATTTCTCACGTGCATTTATCGATAATGTGTCGCA
>JAFSIZ010000090.1 GCA_017439555.1 Oscillospiraceae bacterium
TTCAACTGAAAGCAACAACGAGTTGCTTGTTTACTTTGTATTCTCACAGTATAATAATAGTGAGGTGATAATTTTATGGAAACAAAAGATATTATAGTGGAGTTAAGAACTAAAAACGGGCTTTCGCAGGAAGCACTTGCAGAAAAAATATTCGTAACAAGGCAGGCGGTTTCCCGATGGGAAACCGGAGAGACTGTACCGAATACCGAAGCACTCAAATTGCTCTCAAAACTATTTGATGTATCTATCAATACACTTCTCGGCTCTCCGAGACAGCTTATCTGCCAATGCTGCGGTATGCCTTTGAATGATTCTGATATCAGTAAGGAACAAGATGGTTTCTTTAATGAAGAATACTGCAGATGGTGTTATGCAGACGGTGAATATATGTATCATAATTTAGATGATCTGATTGATGTTTGTGTAAAACATATGTCCAGTAAAGAACACCCTGAGGAAGAGGTGCGTTCATATCTGCAAGAAGCTCTGCCAAAGCTTGATTATTGGAAACGGTATGAAGAGCTTGGCGGCAATGGCGCTTTTGAAGAATTCAAAAAGCTTCTTATTTCTGAAATCAATGAACTGAATATCGAAGGAATGCCAAAGCTTGAAAAGCTCAACGCCCTTGTTGGCGGATATGTCAATCTTGAGTACAGACTTCCAAACGGAAAAAGCGTGAAGTTTTTAGATGACGGAGTAACCTACTTGGGTAACCAGTTGGAATGTGAGTTTGGCGGAGGCAAGTGTTTCGGTATTGTATGTAATATGGATTTTATTCTTGTGTGTACCTATGAAGAAAATGGTGAAAACCCGGAACTTTTAGTCTATAAAAAGAGATAATTCCGAGATATTCAAACAGAATTACGGGAGAATATACACTGTCCGAGATCTACCTTTTTTCACGAGGAGGAAGCCGAAGAGTTTGACAAAGCTTTTCCGCCAAAGGAAAAGCTAAAACTTCCCGGACAGATTTTCTAAAATGAATTTCATAAAGGAGAAAATTACAAATGGCAAATTATAATATTACTTTCAGCCCGACGGGCGGAACGAAGAAGGTTTCAAATATTCTGAAGTGTGGAATTGGCGGAGAGTGGACGGATGTTAATCTCTGCATTTCCGAAAAATTTCTTGAGCTCCCGAATCTTTCGGCGGATGACGTATGCATAATTGCAGTTCCCTCGTTTGGCGGCAGAGTTCCCGATATTGCAACAGACCGAATTCGCAGGATATCCGCAAACGGAGCAAAGGCTATCCTTGTTTGTGTATACGGAAACAGAGAATATGAGGATACATTGACAGAGCTTTTCGATGAAGCCGGAAAATGCGGATTCAAGCCGGTTGCGGCAGTCAGCGCCATCGCAGAGCACTCCATCGCACGTCAGTTTGCAGCAGGACGACCCGATGCGGATGATGAGACGGTTTTAGAAGCATTTGCCGAAAAAATCCGCGAGAAGCTTGGGCGAGGCGACGATGAAATACATAGTACTGTTCCCGGAGAACATAATATATACAAGGAGCGCGGAAAATCCGCCGCAAAGCCCGAGACGGCAACATGGTGCATCGAATGCGGAATTTGTGCAAAAGGATGTCCTGCAGGTGCAATTTCATTTGATAACCCAAGAATTACGGATAATGAAAAATGCATTTCTTGCATGAAATGTATTTCGGTATGTCCCAAAAACGCAAGAGCGCTCAATCCCGCTGTTCTTAATGCGGTGTCTGAAAGACTTTCCAAGGTTTGCAGCGAAAGAAGAGCAAACGAATTATTTTTATAAGCAAAGGCCATAAACGAGAAAATAATTTTCAAGGTGAATTTATGAGCACATTCGAAAAGATTTACGAGGTCGTAAGAAACATACCCAAAGGTAAGGTTGCAACCTATGGTCAGGTAGCGGCTCTTGCCGGCAATCCACGTTGGGCAAGAGTTGTCGGCTATGCTCTCCACGTAAACCCCGAGCCCGGCGTTATCCCCTGTCACAGAGTTGTGAACCGCGAAGGCAGGGTTGCTCCGGCTTTCGCCTTCGGAGGCGCAGGAGTTCAGAGAGGATTGCTTGAATCCGAGGGCATTGTTTTCGAGCCCGACGGCACAATCGATTTAGAAAAGTATGGTATGTAAATCCGCCAGCATAAGCCGGCGCCAGTATGAGGTGATAAAATGAACAACAAAAACAAAGTAATATTATCCTTTATCGGAGTATTCGCAAGCGTTGCATTGCTTGTTATAAGCACAATTCTCGCAGAAAATGAGGTTATAAGCGCCGCTCTCGCCGTTGTGCTTACAATAATTTCTATAATCTCAGTCTTTGTTGCAATTTTCTATGCAGCAAAGGTTGACTATGAAACAGGCGTTTATGAGTGCAGAAACTGCGGACACACCTTTAAGCCGACATTCAAGGCATATATACTCGCTGTACACACTTTGACAACACGATGTCTCAAATGCCCCGAATGCGGCAAATCAACCCGGTGTAAAAGAAGAAACGCAGAAAAAGGAGAATAATTATGATTGAATTCATTTGCTATCCAAAATGCACAACTTGTGCGAAAGCCAAAAAGTGGCTTGACGACAACAATATCGAATATACTATACGCGATATAAAAGAAGATAACCCAAATCTTGACGAGTTGACCGCCTGGTATCCTCTGAGCGGCCTTCCGCTCAGGAAATTTTTCAACACATCCGGGCTTTTATATAAATCAATGCAGCTTAAAGACAAGCTTTCCGCTATGACTGAGGAAGAACAGTTAAAGCTCCTCACAACAGACGGAATGCTCGTCAAACGCCCACTTGTAATTGGTGAAGACTTTGTTTTGGTTGGATTCAATGAAAGCGAATGGAGCGAAGTATTCTCATCTACACAAAAGAATTCAAATTGATAGGAGTGTTTAACAATGAGCGAAAAGAAACACGCATTCTTGTATGTAGGAATTCCATTAATCGTTGGAGTTGCTACTGGAATTGCTTTTATCATTTGCTTTTTTTTAGAATTCCCGACTAATCAAAGGGGGATATATTCACTTCTTTTATTTTCCGCATTAATAAGCTCCATATTTGCACCTATACCTTGTTGCATATTATCAATATTAGGAATCAAAAAATTGGTCAAGCTAAAAAAACAAGGAGAAAAGCACTTAGAACTACCAATCCTCATCGGCATAATAAATATTGTTGCTTGGGTTGCAGTTGGTGCACTTTGGTGGTATGTTATTTTTATCGGCGGCAGGGGTGTTTAAATCCCCCCTTTGTCTTAGCGCAATTAAAGTAAAGTGAATGGAGTGAGAAAATATGAGAAAGAATTTTGGAGCGAAGGCGATTTTATATCCAATGCCGGTGCTTATTATCGGTACATATGACGAAAACGGAAAAGCAAATGCAATGAATGCTACTTGGGGCGGTATCAGCGAGGAAAAAGAAATTTCAATCTGCATAGACAACGGACACAAAACCGCCAAAAACGTTGTAAAGTCAGGGGCGTTTACAGTCAGTATTGCAGATGCAGACAACGCTGTTGCTTGCGACTATGTTGGAATCGTTTCCGGCAATAAAGAGCCTGACAAAATAGAGAAAGCAGGTTGGCACGCCGTAATGAGCGAGTTTGTCGATGCTCCGCTTTTTGATGAATTGCCAATGGCGCTTGAGTGTAAACTCATAAGCTACGACGAAGAAACCTGCCGTCTCGTCGGTGAAATCGTAAACGTTTCTGCTGATGAAAGAATCCTTGACAGTGACGGCAAAATCGACTTGAACAAATTCAGTCCCATCACCTACGCCCCGGTTCATCACACTTATCGAAAGCTGGGCGAGGTTGTCGGGCAAGCGTTCAGTGATGGAGCAAAGCTTAAATAATGCTTTAAATCTTTTTTTGTTCAGATTGTCTTTTTGTTTGCAAACGCTCAAATTGAGTTGACAAAACGTTTTCACCATGATACAATCCATAAAAACATCTCTTTCGGAGGTATTGCGATATGAAAATTCTTATTATGACGGATATAGAGGGAATAAGCGGTGTCGATGACTGGGAGCAGGTGCATCGCCACGGATGGGAAGGCGAGGAAAAAGCGCGTGAACGTCTGATGGCAGACACCAATGCAGCGGTTGAGGGTGCAATACGTGCCGGAGCCGACACAGTCTATGTCGTTGACGGCCACGGCAGCGGCAAGAACTTCATTCCCGGGCGTCTCGATCCACGCGCAACGCAGATATCTGTTGCGGAATATCTCGATATATTCGCAAGAGAAAAAATCGATGCTTGCCTCGAAATCGGCATTCACGCAAAGCCGGGCACAACACACGCATTTCTTGAGCACGTTCAATCTTCAAAGAACTGGTTTGCATATCGGGTAAACGGCGTTGACTATGGCGAGATTGCACAGGGAGCACTTTATGCAGGAGCATATGACGTTCCTTTCGTTATGTTATCCGGCGATGATGCAGTCTGCCGCGAAGGCCGTGAGCTTTTCGGAAGCAACCTCGCCTGCGCAGAGGTAAAACGCGGCATATCCTGGAAAAAGGCAGAGAGCATCGACTTTGAGGAAGCGGAGACGCGCATACGCGACGCTGTCGAGGACGGGATACGCCGCCGTGCCGAATTCAAACCTTTCAAACTCCCTCTCCCCCTCACAATCGAGGTAACCTTCCTTCGTGCGGACATATGCGAGGAATATATGGAAATGTATCCGCAGCTTGAAAGAATAGATTCACGCACACTGAGAAGAATTTCACCGGAAGTAAAGACCTACAAAGACGTCCTATTGTATTAAAATACATAAAAAACGGATAGCTGCAAGCTATCCGTTTTTTGTTATATTGCATTTATATAGTATTCAGAATCTCTGTATATTCCGCCTGCTGTTTCAAAGAATTTATCATTCAGCTCATACACACCGTTTTTCGGCGCCGCAAATCTTTCGCTTCCCATCGGATGATAGGAATAGAGCTTTTCCCAGTTTGTATAATTCTGCGCGCCGTTTGATTCAACAGCACCGATTTTAATCCCTGGAATCGGAGCAATACGTGCCGCAACATTTTTATTGATCTCAACCATAAGCGGATTGACTGTGAGGTCAGCACAGAAGCATACAACGTTTTTCTTTGCAGCTTCGTTTAAGATGCGCAGGCTTTCAGACATCGTTTTCGCAATAGGCTTCAATGCAATTGCTGTATAGCCGAGAGCGATGCGCTCTTCAACATCCTTCACCGAATGAGCGGATTCATCAGCCGCTATGCGGCACGGAAGGCTCGAAACATCAATTTTGTTCTGCTCTGCAAACGGCTCCTCAAGGAGAACGATCTGCTCAAGTGCGCCGATTTCCTTGGCATAGTCAAGGAATGACTGCATACGTTCAATTGTATCATATCTTCCGTTTGCATCAATGTAATAAGCAATTCTGCCGCTGTCTGTAAATTCGGTTGTATACCCGGATGCGATTTTATGAATCTGTGCAAGCCTTGCCTTATCCCAAGCGAGCATCTTATCGAGATCTTTATCTCCGTCAGGGTCGGAACCAATTTTGATTTTCAGAAGGAAGAAACCATCCTTGAGAAGCTCGTGGATTTTTTCATCAGAAAGCCCGTATGTGATAAGCGGAATATTACAGAGCTTGTTATGACGGTGTGAGAGCGCACTTCGATATGTTTCCGGAACAAGCATTGTAAAATCCTCGCACTTGCGTTGCTTTGCATAGAGCTGCCACATAGCATTGTCAAGCGCAACCAGAGCATTCATAACAAAGGTTTCACGCAGGTCTTCCCTTCCCGTTATCTTCTTTGCATATGCAATTGCATCCTTTCTGACATAATCGAGCACATCAAACGGCGTTTCAAAGCTCTTTCCGTTTATTTTTGTAAGCGCATATTCCGTTATGAGAAACATAAGTGTGTTGCCGCCACACTGGCTGTGAGATGCAAATATCTCTGCATCCGACCAAAGAACGCTCTGAACTCCCACACCTATACCAAAATCGTTTCCATCCTCAACCCTGACAAGTATCTGCCAAAGCTCATCAAGATGTCCGCCCTTGAAGCCAAACGGAGCAAGAAGCGGCTCACGTATGAAATTTATTGCTGTTTTTGTTATATTCATATTTTCCTCCAAAATAACTATCCTAATTCTCTTCCGCTTTCATAATATGAAGCAGGAGCTGCATCAAGCATAACGGCATGGCGGCTTTTGAAACGCCGCCGGAACTCTGTCGGCGAAATGTTCTCTTCCGCCTTGAACACGCGAGTCATATAGTGAATTGTTCCAAAGCCGCATTTTTCTGCTATTGTCGTCATATTCATATCCGTATTTACGATAAGCTCTTTTGTCAGCTCAATTCGTTTTCTTCTGATATATTGCTTCAGGCGCATTCCGTATCTGAGAGCAAAATGATGGCTGAAATATTTGTATTCAACACATACAAACGCTGAAACATCTTTAACCGTTATGTTTTTACCGATGTTTTCATCAATGTAGTTTCTGATTTTGTCCAACAACTCATCTGTAATCTCATCAACGTCACTGACGGATTTTATATCTGCAATTTCCTTGCGGCGGCTTTGCTCTCTCTGCATAAGCAGCAAAATCTTGCACATCTCAACCGAAACAACATCACGGCTGAATTCATCAACTGTATCCGACTCGCGCTCCATCTGCCGAAGAGCGTGATTTATTCCGCGCGCAGTATCATGGCAGAAATATCTTACTGAGGTTTTGAGAAAATCCTGTTCTTCATCTATAAGGATAAACTTGATCTCATAGGTCTCCATCCTGCCTGAATATACACAAAAGGTATGCGGCTCGTTGCGCTTTATAATGACGGCATCGTTTTCCGAAATAGGTATTGTTTCCTCTCCGATTATAACCGCGCCTCTTCCCTTTCGGACATATACAAACTGATAATAATCGTGCCAATGAAATTCATTGGTCTCTTCATCGTTTTTCTCATAATATTCCGTGCGGATAAGAGTATAGATTTTTATATTGCGAAGTATATCAAACATGGTATTTCCTCCCAACAACAGAAAGTATACCATACAAAAACCATTTTTTCAACAAAAGACTATGCCGAAGAGCATAGCCTTTTGTCTTTGAATAAACAATTTTCGTTCGCAGATTATGCCATTTTTGAAAGCATTGCGCGATCAATTTCCGTGCGCATTCTCTCACCTGCCATAAAGCGCTCAAGCTCTTCACAGACATGGAGCGCGATACGGCGACGTCCGTTTGAAGCTGTACCTGCAAGGTGGGGCGTAAGATTTACATTTTCAAGGAAGCGGAGCTCATTGTCTTCTGCCGGCGGCTCAACCTCAGTGATGTCAATGCAGGCAAACATACCCTTCTTTTCTTTGAGACGCTCGATGAGATACGGCTCATCAAAGATTGTGCCGCGTGCTGTGTTGACAATAACAACGCGATCCTTGAGAAGGCCGATGTTGTCTTTGTTGATCATATGTCTTGTTGCCGGAAGATCCGGAGAATGAATTGAGATGACATCACTCTCTGCCAGAAGCTCATTAAGCTCTCTCTTTTCTGCACCGAGCTCTGCAATCTGCTCTGCAGACAAGGTCGGGTCATACACAAGAATATCAACATGGAAATTCTTCAGGAGCTTTATCATATGGCGGCCGACAAAACCGGCACTTACGATGCCTATCTTGATGTCATAAAAATCGATAACTTCATCAGCGTTATGAGCATTCCACTCGCCGGCTTTTGTGTAACGCGGCATTGTAAACGCACCCTTGCAAGCCGAGATTGCAAATGCAAGTGCTGTTTCTGCAACACCCTCGCCAATAGCTGCAGCCGATGCTGTGAGGCGAATGTCTTCTCTTGCCATCAGGGCATCAGACATAACAGGCTTGATTGTTCCTGCCGCATGGAAAACACCCTTGAGATTCGGGCATACATCGATGATGTCTTTTTCAATCGCCGGAGTTCCCCACGATGTAATGATGAAATCCGAGCCCTTTATAAACTCAAGAACCTTTGCGCGATCCTCAAAATCATCGCTGTCCCAAAGGGCGACATCGCCGTACTTTCCGAGACGGTCAAAATATTTTTGTGCAAAAATACCGTCCTGAAGTCTTTTTGTTACGAGAAGTGATATTTTCATTTTATTTACCTCCTAAAATCAATCTTTATACATAACGCTTGCCGCAGCGCCATATGCCTTTTCAAATGCATAACCATCAAATGCATCATCGTCCTGAAGCTCTTCTATCCTTACTTCCCTGCCGTTTTCAAAGTCACGGCTGCGCTTTCCGCAAAGCATAAATTCGGATACGTTGAGAATTCTTTCAATATCGGCAGTCTTTTGTTCACCCGTCTTCAGCATTTCTGAAACTCGAGTGAGAAGTGCCATATAAATTTTAGATGAATCAATCTTGAAGCAAAGGGATGATTTTGTTGTCATAATCGAGACATTGAACGGACGCCATCCCGAAAGATATGTGCAGTATGTACCTATAACGCCGTTTGCAAAACGCACTGTATAGAGCTCACATTTTCCTCCTGCGCGCTCAGTTGTGCCCGTAAAGCGGCACGAAACAGCCGGAGCGCCTGCGATCTCCGAAAGGATCTCGCCTATGTGAACCCCATAGTTGAACTCATCAACACCGCTTTCACCGTATACAGTGACAACCTCTCCGCGCTCTTCAACCGGCTGAGCGAGAAACTCCTGAATTTCAGCAGCATATCGCGCAGAGGATGAACCGATAATATTCGCACCGTTTGCAATCAGCTCGCGGATTCTCTTTATGTCCTTGACGCTGCCGACGAGCGGTTTATCAAGAAGCACGGGCTTACCGCGATTGATAAACGGAAGAGCCTGCTCCACGTGCTTGTCCCAGTTACAGGACTGAACAAAACCGATATCAGTCTTTTCTGCAAGCTCATCTATGCTCTCCGCTCTGCCTTCCATATTATATTTGTTTATAAACCAATTGACCTCATCATCTCCGCGGAAGCCATCAGAAAAGAGCATAGAGTACTGCATATCAAGCCCCGGCGTATCCGCCATCTTCTGGGCCCACGAAAACGGATGGGATGTATCAATATTTACAAGACCTATCTTTTTCATAAACATTCCTCCTTTTATACTGTTAGTATATATCTTTTTCATTCGGGTGTATTTACATTTTTTCTTGTTTTATTTATACTATTTCTCATATTTATATATATTGTATTTACCTCTGCAGAATTATATGGACATACTCCCGGCAAGGTGATATAATCTCAAAAGCGTCCTACTTTCCAAAAAATCTGAAAAGCGAGTCCTAAACGCTGCTTTTTTTGAAACATTCACCGATGTTATTTCGTATAGTAAAGTAAATACGAAAAACGGAGGTTTGTTATGGCTATCAAAATATTCATCGATCAGGGACACAATCCACAAGGAATAAATGCAGGCGCCGAAGGCTTTGGTTTAAGAGAGCAGGATATAACCTATAATGTAGGTATATATCTTCGTGACATACTTGAGCAGGACCCTCGTTTTGAAGCACGCGTATCAAGGCCGACCGATTCTACGGTTCTCGGCACAAGCAATGCCACAAGTCTTGCCGCACGGGTCAACGCCGCAAATGCCTGGCCTGCCGATTATTTTCTCAGCATCCACACCAATGCAAACACCAACCCGGGCGTAAACGGAACGGAAATGTATATATACAGCGCAGGCGGCCAGGCTCAATGGCTTGCAGAAGCACTTTTGTCTTCCGTAACAACTCGCCTCGGCACAAAAAACAACGGCGTATTTGTGCGCCCGTCGCTGTTTGTATTGCGGCGTACAGCTATGCCTGCGGTTCTTTTGGAGCTTGCATACATAACAAATGAAGAGGATGCGGAAAAGCTTGAGACTGAGCAATATGCATTTGCATATGCAATATATCAGGGGCTTCTTTCCTATTTTGGCTTCAACAATATATAAAAGCACTGGAAATTTTATCTTATATATGATAAAATATTTTTTATGAATAATATCCGGAGGACGTTTATTATGGCAACGGTATTTGAAAATATAGGTTTTAACATACAGGACGAGGACGGCGCATATCGCCTCGCTGATTTTGTATTGAATTCCGGCAGCATTCTCCCTGTCGAAAACGGGGCTTACGCCGTCTGGAGCGACAAAAGCGGTGCTGAAGTCTGGGAAAGACTCGCTCTCGACCACGAAACCAAAAGCGTTTCTTTGCTCAACCTCGACCCCCATTTCAACGGAAGATGCGTGTGGCATCTTGAGTTTGCACGCGAATTTACGGCAGAGCGCGATGATATGCTCGATTGCAAGGCACTTCTTAAGCTTCCCGATTCAGAGCAAAGCTTTTGCGGCAGAATTATGGGTTCCTTTGCAATACCCGATTTTTCTCCTGCCGGCGAATATGATTTTCAGGTATCGATGATTCCTCATTCTATAACATTTTTTAAAGATGAGCTCGAAATGCGAAAGGCGCTTTCAGACGAGACAACAGCGCTCGGGGTTCTCGCTCCCGTCGGTATGTATATGCGTATGCTCAACAGCGAGGACGAACAGTTTCAGACAGATATTCTGATGACGCGACTTGCCGCAGAGATTGTGACGGGCGACGTCAGATTTATGATTGCCGACAAGACACCTGTTGGTGAATTTTTGCATCTTGTGCTCAACACACACTTTGGCGAGCTTGATATAGCAGTCAGCCAGAATCAATATGAGACTAAAGAACTTACATCGCTTTGCGGAGGAGGTATGATTGCTGTTGTCAACGGCATCATTTCCGCAAAACTTGTAAAAATAGAAAAGGCAGATTACAATGATTGATATTTCAGTTTCAAAACTGAATAAATTCTATGGAGAACACCACGTCCTGCGCGATGTTACTTTTAACATCGAACAGGGAGAGCGCGTCGGCCTTCTCGGAGACAACGGAAGCGGAAAAACAACACTTTTTAAAATTCTTTCCGGCGAGCTTGATTATGACTCAGGTGAAGTCGTTATTCCTCAGGGCCGCAGAATAGCCGTTGTATCCCAGATTCCTGACTATCCTGCCGGAGCTTCGGTAAACGATGTTCTTGCAAGCGCCTTTGCGCATCTCGATGAAATGTCGGCAGAGCTGCGCCGTCTTGAAAAAATGATGGAAGTATATTCGGACGCCGATCTGCTCTCCCGCTATGACAGGTTAAGCTCAAGATTTGAACACATGGGCGGTTATGACACTGAAACCGAGATCAGCAAAACCTGCAACGGTCTCGGAATCCCTCAGGAAATGCGCGAGCGCATATTTGACACACTTTCCGGAGGCGAAAAGACCAGAATCGTCATTGCCTGCGCATTATTGCAGGATCCGGACATACTTCTCCTCGATGAGCCTACGAACCATCTTGACATTGATGCTGTCGAATGGCTCGAAGACTACCTTCCGAAATTCCGCGGAACAGTATTTATAATCTCCCACGACCGTTATTTCATAGATAAGTGTATAACTCGTGTTATAGAGCTTTCCGACGGCGTTGCAGAGTTTTATCCCGGCAACTACAGCTTCTATGTCGAAGAACGCGAAGCGCGATATGAGGAACAGCTCAGGCGCTATAAAGCGGAACAGGCGGAAATCAAGAGGCTCGAATTTACAGCTGAGCGTATGCACGGCTGGGGTATGGGAAACAAACGGCTTCAGGTTCGCGCATTTGCTATCGAAAAGCGAATAGAACGTATGCGAAAGACAGAGAAGCCAAAAGAGATCCGTTCTTCACTTCATGCGCAATTCAGCTCTACAGGATTCTGGGGCGATAACGTGGCAAAGCTTGCCAATATTGACAAGGCGTATGGAGAAAAGATTTTGTTTCAGGATTTATCGCTCACTATCGAAAACGGCGACAGAATCGCCCTTATAGGCGATAACGGCTGCGGAAAAACGACCTTACTCGATATCATTGCTCGCATCTCTCAGCCGGACCGCGGAAGCGTTACCTATAATCCATCAGTAAAATCGGCACTTCTTCCTCAGGTTATTCGCTTTGCAGACGAAAACCGAACCATTCTCGATACAGTATTATACGATCTCAACGTCTCAACGCAGACAGCGCGAAACAGGCTCGCCTCCTTTCTCTTTTTCGGAGACGATGTATTCGACAGAGTAAGCACTCTGTCCGGCGGTGAACGAAGCCGCCTGAAGCTTTGTGAGCTTATGGCTGCAAATATAAATTTCCTGATGCTAGACGAACCTACAAACCATCTTGATATTACTTCACGCGAATGGATTGAAGAGGCTGTTGCAGAGTTTGACGGAGCGTTGCTGTTCGTGTCACACGACAGATTTTTCATAAGCAGATTCGCAAACAGGATATGGGAACTGCGCGACGGCGTAATCTATGATTTCAAAGGAACTTTTGACGCATACCGTCGCGAAAAGCAGCTTGCACGTGAAAGAATAAGCGCCGCTGCTCCCCAGCCAAAGAGAGAAGAAAAATCCAAACCACAGGCAAAACCCAACAAAAAGCAGAACGACAAGAAGATACGTGAAATAGAGCGCGAAATATCAAAGCTTGAAGAGCGTATATCCGAAATTGATGCTGAGATTCAGATTTCGGCGAGCGACTTTGAAGCTCTCTCTCGCCTGTATGAAGAAAGAGAGACTCTTAACACTGAGCTTGAAGAGAAAATGACAATCTGGGAAAGTCTGTTTGATTAGCTTAGTCTGAAAATTTATATATGTAAAAAACTTATGATGTATCGTATAAAAGAAAGGACAGAATATACTATGTTAGAAAAGCTTGCATTTCTTGAAGAAAAATACAAGGAAATCGAAGAAAAACTCGCAGATCCAAATCTCTATAATGACCCTGCTGCAGCTGCGAAAATTTCGAAAGAGCAAAAAGAACTCACTCCAATTATAGAATGCTACAGAACATATTGTGCAACAGAACAGGAGCTTCGCGATCTCCGCGAGATGCTTGACGGAAAACTTGATCCTGATTTCCGTGAAATGGCACAGGAGGAATTCACTGCAGCCAAAGAAAAGCTCACCGAGCTTGAGCACGAGCTTAAAATCCTCCTTCTTCCCACCGACCCGAACGATGACAAAAACGTTATCGTTGAAATCCGCGGCGGTGCAGGCGGCGAAGAGGCCGCACTTTTCGCCCATTCACTCTACCGCATGTATTCGATGTATGCCGAATCCCGCCGCTGGAGCATCGATGTTGTTTCAATAAACGAGACAGAGCTTGGCGGCATAAAGGAAATAAGCTTTGTCATCGAAGGCGCAGGAGCATATTCCCGTCTCAAATTCGAGAGCGGAGTTCACCGTGTTCAGCGCGTTCCCGACACAGAATCATCAGGCCGCATCCATACCTCGACGGTCACCGTTGCTGTTCTTCCTGAAGCTGAAGAGGTCGAGGTTGATCTCAATATGGCCGATGTTGATGTCGATACCTTCCGTGCATCCGGTGCAGGCGGCCAGCACGTCAACAAAACCGAATCTGCCATCCGTCTTACCCACCGTCCGACAGGCATCGTCGTTGAATGTCAGGACGAGCGCAGCCAGCACAAAAACAAGGATCGCGCAATCAAGATTCTCCGTTCAAAGCTCTATGACATTCAGATGCAGGAGCAGGCATCGCAAATTGCCGCAGAGCGAAAGAGTCAGGTCGGCACAGGCGACCGCAGTGAGCGCATACGCACATATAACTATCCGCAGGGACGTGTTACCGATCACCGCATTTCCCTTACACTTTATAAGCTTGAGCAATTCCTGAACGGCGATCTCGACGAAATGATAGATGCAATAATCACAGCCGATCAGGCAGAGAAGCTCAAGGCTTCAGAAAACGCATAACACAGTGAGAGAAGGTTAGGTTCAATGACCACAGAACTGATAAAAATACGCGGATTGATGCAAAACTCCGATGACTTTATGCGCGCAGGCAATCTTCTGAAAAACGGAGAAGTTGTGGCTATTCCGACAGAAACCGTTTATGGGCTCGCTGCAAATGCTTTCGATGAAGACGCTGTAAAAAAGATTTTTATCGCAAAAGGCAGACCTCAGGACAATCCGCTTATTGTTCATATTTCCGAGTTCGATGATCTGGCGGAGATAACCTCTGAAATCCCCGAAAGCGCTCTCATTCTTGCAGAAAAATTCTGGCCGGGGCCTCTCACTATGATTCTGAAAAAAAACGATAAAATCCCTATGGCTGTTACCGCCGGGCTTTCTACCGTGGCAGTGAGATTCCCTTCACACATATATGCACGGGCAATAATCGAAGCTGCAGGTGTTCCGCTTGCTGCCCCGTCAGCAAACCGCTCAGGTAAACCGAGCCCGACCACTGCCCAACACGTTATGCGCGATCTTTCAGGACTTATTCCGATGATATTGGATGGCGGCGAATGCGACGTCGGCCTTGAGTCCACAGTTATAGATCTTACAGGCGATGTTCCCACACTCCTCCGCCCCGGTGGCATCACGCTCCGCGAGCTGCGCGAGGCGCTCGGAAATGTCGCTGTGAATCCGAAGATTCTCGAAGAGGTTTCAGACAATGAACAGGTTGCTTCTCCCGGCATGAAATATAAGCATTACGCGCCATCCGCTCCTGTTGTTATAGTTGACGGAGAGGCTCTCGCATTCCGTGATTATGTCTGCCGGAACGCTGCCGATAAGAGCATTGCTGTTCTTTGCTTTGCAGAGGAACAGCACCTGTTTGACGGATTTGATTTCCGTGTTATTCCATATGGAAATCGCACAAATCCGGCTGAGCTTGCTCACGGGCTTTTCGCAGCACTGCGAAGCCTTGATGATATTTCCGCAGACATAATTTATGCACGTGAACCCGAAGTCGGCGACGGGATGGAACTGGCTGTTGTAAACAGACTCAGCCGCGCAGCCGGATTTACCCGTATTTCTGTATAAGGCGGTGTCAGATATGTTAATAATAGGTATAACAGGCGGAAGCGGTTGCGGAAAAAGCACTGTATCAAAGCTCTACTGTGACATATACGGAGCAGCAACCATTGATGCAGACGAAGTGTATCATGATCTTTTAAACAATTCCGCACCTATGATGAAAGAGCTCAAGCGCAGATTTCCGGAAGCTGTTACAGGCGACAAGCTGAACAGAAAAACACTTGCCGGCATTGTTTTTTCCGATAAAGCCGCGCTTTCTGACCTCAATGATATTGCACACAAATTTGTAATTGAAGAAACAGAACGAAGAATGTCTGTCTTCTACCAGCGCAATGCAGAATATCTTTGCATCGATGCAATTGCGCTCTTCGAGAGCGGCCTTGATTCTATTTGCGATGTCACTATAGGCGTAACTGCTCCTCGGGCACAGCGCATTGCGAGAATAATCAACCGCGACGGCATCGACTCAATGTCTGCCTCTGCGCGCATAAATGCACAGCCTGACGATAATTTTTATATTGAGCGCTGTGATTATATGATAGCAAATAACGGCAATATGGATGAAATACGCCTTGAAGCCGAACGCATTTTCAATATTATTACGAAAGGAACTGACGACACAGATGAGTAGTGAAAAAAGCAAGCTTGACGAAATGCGCGAAAAGCTTTTTATGACGCCCAAAAACGCATTTTCCGATGAATTCTCAACAGAAGGATGCTTTGAATTTTGTGAGGATTACAAAGCTTATCTTGATATCGGAAAAACCGAGCGTCTTTGTGTTAAGGAAACAATCAGACTCGCTGAAGCAAAAGGATTCGTGCCATATGTACGCGGTATGAACCTTCAGCCGGGTGACAAAATTTATAAAAACAACCGCGGCAAATCAATAACACTTGCCGTTATAGGCGAAAAATCGCTTTCCTGCGGTGTAAACATCGCAGCAGCACATATTGACTCGCCAAGAATAGACCTCAAGCAATCCCCGCTCTACGAGAGCGAAGGGCTTTGCCTATTCAAAACCCATTACTATGGCGGAATCAAAAAATATCAGTGGCCCGCAATTCCGCTCGAGCTTCACGGTATCGTTGCCCTGAAGAGCGGCGACATTGTCGAGGTTTCCGTCGGAAACGATCCATCCGATCCGATATTTGTTATAACGGATCTACTCCCCCACCTCGGCAAGGATCAGATGGCAAAAACCGCCGCAAACGTAATCCCGGGCGAGAGCCTCAATATTCTTTGCGGAAGCCGCCCGATTGAAGGCGCATCCGAAAAGGATAAAGATGCTGTTAAACTCAACATAATGAACATTCTCAATGAAAAATACGGAATATGCGAGGAAGATTTTCTCTCTGCTGAGCTGTGTGTTGTTCCTGCATTCAACGCACGTGACCTCGGATTCGACCGCTCAATGATTGGTGCATACGGTCACGATGACCGCGTTTGCGCTTATCCCTCGCTTCGCGCACTCCTTGATGCCGACAGGGCAGAAAAAACAGCAATCTGTGTGCTTGCCGACAAGGAAGAAATCGGCTCCGAAGGCGTCAGCGGTATGAAATCCGCATTTTTCGACACTTTCATTGAGGATATATGCGAAGCCTCCGGAACAACATTGCGTGAATGCTTTGAGAATTCCACATGTCTTTCAACCGATGTTACAGTTGCGCTCGACCCGAATTATCCCGATGTTTGCGAAAAGAAAAATTCCGCATTCATCAACTCCGGAGTTGCTTTATGCAAATATACCGGCTCACGCGGAAAATCAGGCGCAAGTGATGCATCAGCAGAGCTTATCGCACGCCTGCGCGCTTTGTTCGATGAAAACGGTGTTCTCTGGCAAATGGCAGCGCTCGGCAAGGTTGATCAGGGAGGCGGCGGCACTGTCGCAATGTATATTGCTGAACGCAACATCGATACTATTGACGCAGGTGTTCCTGTTCTCAGCATGCATTCTCCCTTCGAAACTGTCGCCAAAGCCGATGTATTTATGACATATAAAGCTATAAAGGCATTTTTTGAAAAATTTTAGATATTTGAACAAAGGTGAGTTATGGATAAGAAATATGATGTTGCAATAATAGGCGAAGGCCCTGCCGGCATGACGGCGGCGATATATGCCACACGGGCAGGACTTTCAACACTCGTTGTAGAAAAAATGTTTCCCGGCGGCCAGATGGGCGAAACCCCTGAAATCGACAACTATCCGGGATTTGAAAACATTTCCGGTTTCGAGCTCGCTGCAAAAATGTCTGCTCAGGCGAAAAAGCTCGGCGCGGACTCCATGCGCGCAGATGTTCTCGACTTTGAGTTTGAAGAAGACAACAACACTGTCAAAACCTCTGCAGGTGATATCAACGCCAGAACGGTTATCCTTGCTCTCGGTGCTTCTCATCGACATCTCGGAGTGGTCGGTGAAGAAAAATACAGAGGGCTCGGAGTATCCTATTGCGCAACCTGCGACGGCAATTTCTTCCGTGGGCGCGATGTGTGTGTTGTCGGCGGTGGAAACACAGCACTTGAAGATGCATTGTATCTTGCAAACATCTGCAATAAAGTTTATCTCATTCATCGCCGCGATGCTTTCCGCGGCTTTGAAACACTTGCACAAAAAGTTTCAGCCACAGAAAATATAACCCTTGTTTTAAATTCAACTGTCGAAGAAATAAGCGGAAATGAGAAGGTTGACACGGTTTCCGTAAAGAACAAATTGACGGGCGAAATCACTCACCTTTCTGTTTCCGGTTGCTTTATCGCCATAGGAACATCACCGAACACAGAATTGCTTCATGACAAAATTAATCTCACAGAATCAGGCCATATCGACGCCGGAGAGAACACGCTTACCTCCCTTCCCGGAGTCTTTGCTGCAGGAGATATCAGAAGCAAAATTTCATATCAGATAGTAACCGCCTGCGCCGATGGAGCTGTGGCCGCTCATATGGCAGGTGTGTTTATATCGGAAAGAGGATAACAAATGAGAGAAGTTTCTGTAAAAGACATCACAAACGAGATCGCGCGCCTTTGCGAAGAGGCTTGCTGTCATCTCCCACGCGACGTTGTCGCTTCATTTGAAAAAGGAATGACCGAGGAAAAATCCCCCGTTGGACGCGATATTTTCAAAGTTATGTGTGATAACGCAAAATATGCTGCAGAATCCGGAATACCTGCCTGCCAGGATACCGGAATGGCTGTTGTTTTCATTGATATCGGCCAGGAGGTTCACCTTATCGGCGGCGATTTTTATGAAGCCGTCAATGAAGGTGTGCGCCGCGGATACGTCGATGGAAAGCTTCGTCTTTCAGTTGTCGGCGACCCTATACGCCGAGTCAACACGAACGACAACACTCCTGCAATTTTGCACACCCGTATCGTTTCAGGTGATAAGGTTTCAATTACCGTAGCCCCCAAAGGGTTCGGAAGCGAAAATATGAGTGCAATGAAAATGTTCAAACCCTCTGCAACGACAGATGACATCATTGATTTCATTGTTGAAACGGTATCCAAAGCCGGTTCCAATCCTTGCCCTCCGGTAATTGTCGGTGTCGGTCTTGGCGGAACCGTCGATATGGCCGCGCTCTGTGCAAAGCGCGCTTTGCTCCGCGATGTCGGAAGCTCACACGAGGATGAGCTCTATGCTTCACTGGAAGCACAGGCTCTTGAAAAAGTAAACAAGCTCGGCATAGGTCCTCAAGGGCTCGGAGGCTCAGTTACAGCCCTTGCCGTTTTTATCGAAAAACACGCAACTCACATTGCAGGACTTCCCTGTGTAGTCAATATGGGATGCCATATTTCCCGTCACGCATCGGCAATAATTTAGTATTTTCACCAATTTTGCACCTTGAATTGTAAAAAAATTGTGTACTTTTTCTAAATACATATTGTGTTTTTCTCATTTGTGTGTTATACTTTTAACATAAGGTACAGATGGTACCAAAACGAAAGGAGCGGACACATATGAAGTTTATCTACACGGAACGCAATTTCAATTTCACAGACGATCTGAAGACCTATGCTGAGAAAAAGCTCTCAAAGCTTGACAAGTATTTCCGTTCTGATGCAGAAGCAAGCATCACCGCAAGAACGGAACGCGCATATTGTTGTCTTGAAGTCACTGTGAGAAGCGGCAGCATGCTCCTTCGCGCCGCATGCCGTGATACCGATGTTTACCGCGCCATCGATGATGCCGAGGCAACCATCGACAGACAGATAAGGAAAAACAAAACCAGGCTCGAACGCAGGCTTCGCGACGGTGCTTTCGACGCGCTTCCGGAGGTTGATGATGCAGATTTTGAAGAAGAGTATGAATTTGAGATAGTACGCACAAAGCGCTTCTCTGTCAAACCAATGACAGTTGAAGAAGCTATTTTGCAGATGAACTTATTGAATCACGAGTTCTTTGTTTTCAAAAACGCAGCTGATGATGAGCGATTTTCCGTGGTCTACAAACGTCGCGACGGCGGTTATGGTCTCATCGAAGATGCATAAACTTAACAAAATCAAGGCGTCTGCATTTGCAGACGCCTTTTCTTTTAACAAAGGAGAATGTTTATGTTTCGTAATATACTAACGCTTTTTGCGACCTTTTTCAAGATCGGGGCGTTTACATTCGGCGGTGGATATGCCATGATTCCTGTCCTTGAACGTGAATTTGTAACCGATCGCGGTTGGCTGACAAGCGAGGAAATGCTCAACTTTGTTGCTATAAGCCAATCCACCCCCGGCGTTATTGCCGTCAATATGGCAACCTTTATCGGCTATCGCCGCGCAGGCTTCTTAGGGGCTCTTTTCGCCACCTTGGGCGTAATAACACCATCTGTAATCGTCATAACAATCATAGCAGCCTTTCTTTCCAACTTCAGTGAATATGTATATGTTCAGAAGGCACTTGCCGGAATAAATATCGCGGTTGCTGTCATTCTTGTATCCGCAGTATGGAATCTTGGCAAAAAATCCGTCAAGGATATGATCGGGCTTGCACTCGCTGTTATCGCTTTTGTTTGCGTTGTATTTTTCAAGCTAAACAGCATATGGGTTATCCTGTTCTCACTCATTGTCGGAATTGCCGTTAAAGGAGGTAATTTAAAGAAATGAATCTTTTGCTTCTTTGTACCTATTTTTTTCTGACCGGGCTTTTTGCCATCGGCGGCGGCCTTGCCGCTATTCCGATTATGCAACAGTTTTTTGTTGACCGCGGCTGGTGTGATCCTGAGCTTTTTTATAATATGATCGCAATAAGTGAATCCACCCCCGGCCCGATTGGCGTCAATATGGCTACGTATATAGGATTTGACAGCTTTGGCGTTATCGGCGGTATTCTTGCAACCCTTTCGCTTGTTCTTCCGTCATTCATCATTATCCTGATCATCGCACGCTCCTATGCACGTTTTCAGGATAACAAACTCGTAAAAAACGGGCTCTATGGCATACGTGCGGCAGTTGCCGGCCTTATCGCTTCTGCTGCATACAGTGTCTTGTCTGTCACTATTTTCACATTTGACAAATTTATGGCAGCTCCGTCTTTTTTCACATTTTTCGATCTGCCGCAGCTCGCTATATTCGCTGTAATCTTCGCGCTGTATGTAATTTTCAAAAAGCATCCGATACTCTATATCCTTTTCGGAGCAGTATGCGGCATAGTTTTTCTTTAATGAACAAATCCACTTGCAAACAAAATTGCAAGTGGATTATTTTTAAAGAAAAAACCGCCCTTCTCTATCGAGAAAGACGGTTGGCGCGCTGTGGAGAATTCGAATCCCCGACCTTGTGGTCCGTAGCCACACGCTCTATCCAGCTGAGCTAACAGCGCATATCGCTTCAAACAGCTTAAATATAATAACATACTCTTTTTAAAAAATCAAGTCTTTTTTTCAGAATTTTACAAAAATTTTTTTCTCGCTATTTTACTGCGATATATGGTATAATATTATATATATTAGAATATGTATCGGACGGAGAATTCTCCGCCCTGTGTTTACAGGATTGATTGAATGCTGTCAATAACATTGCCTGCACCCTTCAGAATCTTTCCGGTGCTGTGTTTGATACATTTGCATGGCTTTTGTTTTTTAGGCATAAATGCAATAGTAAGCGTCGTGCCGACTATCAATCCTGCCGTCATACCTTTGTAAAACGGTTTCATCTCCATAACCATCACACCCTCTTCATTAGATAGTATTATCCGAATCGCCGTGTTATTTCGCGGTAGTTTTTGGAAATAAAAAATTTTTTCATAGGAGAATTTAAAATGAAAAAGCTCATTTCCTTATTACTTGCACTCACCATCGCACTCACTCTTACAGCCTGTCTGCCCAACGATTATGCATCTGTAGATGACGTACCTGATGAAAATCTCCCTGCCCCGCAAACGAAGGAGGAGCTTTATTCGCTCTATTCCAAGCTGGATCGCGATATGACCAAACCGGATATTGAAGCGATGTTCGGCGAAGGTGAACCTCAGGTTGACGAATACGGCGACGTCAAATATATAAACTATTATAATGAGGCAAAATCTGCCGGCGTATCTGTTATCTACGACGATGAGGTTATCAAATCCAAGATGCTTATTTTTAACAAGAAGGCAAACCTTATCCCCTTTTCCGGACGATATATCGATGAGAATGTGCCTTCTGTGAAATCTGATGTAACTGTTGAGGATGCGCTTGAAATAATGGGCTCTGCACCGCTTGAGCTTTCGTGCACCTATGGAAACGACGGCCCTCTCGATATGGCAAAAATCTATTGTTGGTATAATGAAGACGGTTCTAACTTTATGATTCACACAGATAACGGAGTTATCAGCAACGTCGCTCTTTACAGGAGCTGATTTTTACTTGACTGTAGTGCAAAACTCAGCTATACTTTATTTAAAAGGAGGAATTCTATGACTGCAGTTTATTTATGGCTTGGCGCAATAATTCTTTTCGCTTTGTTTGAAGCACTTACCGTCGGTATTGTATCCATATGGTTTGCCATAGGCTCTCTTGGCGCGCTCATTGCGGCTGCACTGCACGCTCCCATATGGCTTCAGGTCGTTGTCTTTCTTGCCGTTTCCATTGCAACTCTTCTTATCACCCGCCCTCTTATCAAAAACAAAATTCTGCTTAAAACAACGCCGACAAATGCCGATATGCTCATCGGATCAAACGGTATTGTTGAGGACGAAATCGACAATTTATCAGAAAAAGGCTCTGTTAAGATTATGGGCAAGCTTTGGAGTGCACGCAGCGAAGACGGCAATATCATTCCTTCCGGAAGCGTTGTCACAATCTTAAAAATCGAAGGTGTTAAGCTTATTGTAAAGCTTTGCCAATAGTAAAGAAAGGAAAAGGAAAATATGGAGTATTTATACATTTTAGCACTGATTATTTTTGCGCTTGTCGTTGTTGTATCCAACATTGTTATCGTTCAACAGGCAACCGCCAGAGTTGTTGAACGCCTCGGTGCTTACCGCACAACCTGGGATGTCGGCCTTCATTTCAAGCTCCCGTTTATCGAGCGTGTACGCCGCCCGATATCGCTCAAGGAGCAGGTGGCTGACTTTCCTCCCCAGCCAGTTATCACAAAGGATAATGTTACGATGCAGATCGACACGGTTGTCTATTTTCAGATAACTGATCCAAAACTCTATACCTATGGCGTTGAACGCCCGATTTCGGCCATTGAAAACCTCACAGCAACAACGCTGCGAAACATCATTGGTGATCTCGAGCTTGACCAGACGCTGACCTCGCGCGACACGATCAATGCGCAGATGCGCACTATCCTCGATGAGGCAACTGATCCCTGGGGCATCAAAGTCAACCGAGTTGAGCTGAAAAACATCATACCACCGCGTGAAATCCAAGACGCGATGGAAAAGCAGATGAAGGCTGAACGCGAGCGCCGACAGGCAATACTCAAAGCAGAAGGCGTTAAGCAATCTCAGATTCTTGAGGCTGAAGGTGAAAAACAAGCTCTCATTCTCCGCGCCGATGCGGCAAAACAAGCAAAAATACTCGATGCTGAAGGCGAAAAGGAAAAGCAGATCCTCGAGGCTGAAGGCCAGGCTGCGGCTATCCTGAAGACACAGGAGGCTCTCGCAGCTGCTATCAGACTTATCAACGAAGCTGACCCAAGTGACTCGGTCATAAAGCTCAAGGCTCTTGAGGCATTCCAGGCCGCTGCTGACGGCAAGGCAACAAAGCTTATCATCCCCTCTGAAATTCAGGGGCTCGCAGGTCTTATAGGCGCCTTGAAGGAAACAGCATCAGAATAAACAGAAAAATAAAATAATTCAGGTGGGTTGTCAAAATGAAAAAATTTTTTGCGGAATTCAAAGAGTTCGTTTCAAAAGGTAATGTAATTGATATGGCAGTCGGCGTTGTAATCGGTGCCGCATTCAAGTCGATTGTTGACTCTCTTGTCAACGACATTATAATGCCCGTTGTCGGATGGCTTCTCGGTGGGCTTGACTTTTCAAGCTATGCAATAAAGCTCTCAGAAAAAATCGCAGAAGACGGCTCTGTAGCAGTAAACGCTATTCTCTACGGAAAATTTATCAACACAATAATAAGCTTTATAATCATCTCTTTCTGCCTGTTCTGTGTTGTAAAGATCGTTAACGGTCTCCGTAAAAAGAAGGAAGAGGAGCCCGCTCCCGAGCCTGAGGAGCCGAAACCCAGCAACGAAGAGGTTCTTCTCACTGAGATACGCGATCTCCTCAAGGAAAAAGCAAACTGATTTTAAAAACGCTGTTCATTTGAACAGCGTTTTTATATTGCCTTAATCTCTATATTGTGGTATACTGTATCTATCACAAAAAGGCAGAGTAGGAAATATCGGGTCAAGTGCTGTGTGAACGGGGAGTTGTCACACGGACGAAAGTGTGTATGACACACTGCCGTGATGTTTCCGCATCCCGCTGCGAACGACTGTCCTCTTTGTGTTGGTTTTGTTGTTCAAAAATTTCACAAAGGAGGACTAATTTTATGCAAAACCGTCTTAACTCTTCAATTCAGGAACTCAAAAACATTCATTCGCTTGCAATGTGTGCAGTGCTTGTTGCTCTGTATGTCGCAATCGACACAGCCTCAGTTTACGTCACCCCCACCCTGCAACTGACATTTTCTTTTCTCGTATTGGGGCTTCTCGGTTATCGTTTCGGCGCTTTTACCGGAACGCTTGCAGGTCTTGCCTGCGACCTTATAGCATATATTATAAGGCCGGCAGGTCCGCTTCACCTCGGCTTCACATTGTCAACAATGCTCACAGTTCTTGTGTTTGCGCTATTTTTATACGAGCGCGAGCTTAAGCTCTGGCGCATCATTTTATCCAAGACAATAATAAACCTCGGAATAAATATTGCGCTCAACACATACTGGCTATCAAACCTCTATGGCAAAGCTTATATAGTGCTCCTCTCTGAGCGCGTTATTAAAAACATTGCTCTGCTCCCCATTGAGATTGCGCTTTTGTGGTTCATCTTCAAATCCTTCGAACAAATAATCAAGCGTATCGGTAATAGATAGCACCCCAAAATAATATATTTAACAGGAGTTGATTTTTTTGAATCTTTTTTTAGAAATATTAAAAACAATTATTCTCGGCATTGTCGAAGGCATTACAGAATGGTTGCCGATAAGCTCTACAGGTCACCTCATTCTCTTCAAAGAATTTTTCAGAGGCGGCAACAGCTTTATTCACAATGCAGAGTTTTTCGACTTATATCTCTATGTAATTCAGCTTGGAGCAATTCTGGCCGTTGTAACCCTCTATTTCAAAAAGCTCAATCCGTTCGCTCCCTCCAAGACTACCGAAGAGAAGCGCGATACATGGACAATGTGGTTCAAGGTCATTGTTGCTTGCTTACCTGCCGCCGTTATCGGCCTTGCTCTCGACTCGTATATGGAGATGATTGAAAACTGGCAGGTTGTTTCCGCGATGCTTATTGTCTATGGTATCGTTTTCATCGTTATCGAGATGTTCAACAAGCGTGCAGTTGTTTCCGACATAGGCGAAATGAGCTATAAGACGGCCTTTTTCATCGGGCTTTTTCAGGTTCTGTCAATAATCCCGGGAACCTCACGTTCCGGAGCAACGATACTCGGTGCGATGCTCGTCGGTTGCAAGCGTGAGGTTGCTGCAGAATTTTCATTTTTCCTTGCGATTCCCGTTATGTTCGGTGTAAGCCTTTTGAAAATCGCAAAATTCGTCTTCGAAGGTCTTTCTATGTCGTCTTTGGAAATCGCAGTACTCATTATCGGAATGATAGTAGCATATATCATATCGATGATCTGCATAAAGTTTCTTGTAAGCTTTGTCAAGAAGCACAACTTCAAGCCCTTCGGTATTTATCGAATAATCCTCGGCGTTCTTGTTATCGGCTATTTCTTAATTTTCGGATAATAAAAAGCTCGCATAATACAATAATATTATAACAAAAAGTTGGACGCAAAAAATGTGTCCAACTTTTTCACTTCTCAGACCTTTCGCGTATCTTGATTTATATGAGTCTCGCGTTCTTGCGATATACGCCCGGAGTTATACCTGTTATCCTTTTGAAAAGTATTTTAAAATGTGACTCTGAGCCAAAGCCGCAGGCAGAAGCTATCTCCTCTATATTCTTGTCTCCGTCGGAAAGAAGCTCCTTCGCACGGTTGACCCGTATTTCTGTGAGCCACTCGTGAGGCGTTCTTCCTGTATCGTGTTTAAAAAGGCGCATTGTGTGCAAATCAGAATATCCTGAAATCTCTCCCAGCCTTTCAAGAGTTACTTTATCTGCATAATTTTTTTCAATATATGCAATACATCGCCTCACAGCATCGCAATATTTCTTCTTCGAATAAAATGTATCAAAAACCGCATAGATGATATGCATAAGCGCTGCATTTGCCCGAAGCTTCGAATGGACTTCATTTGATGTAAAGCACTTTATCACAGTTTCAAACTGCTTTGCAAGCTCCCCTGTTGTGTTGAAGTATTCGGGGATATTATCAAGAATCTGGTTTCTGTATATGGTGCTGTTTTCCCCGAAATCAAAATTTATTGTGTAGCACTTATAGCTCGGTGTGCTGTCAAGGTGCGTTCCCGGTCGAGTAAAACGGACATCACCATAGTTTATTGCATATTCTTTTCCATTCACGCAAAGCTTACCGCTTCCGCCGAGATAGAAGCCTATTTCATATGAATACGAAACTCTTCCCTTTGTTTTTTCGGTGGTAGCACAAAGCTCAAATTCTCTTGCCAAAAGGATTCTCGGAAGCATTGCCTCAACCAGCAATTCAATCGACTTCATAACAAGCACCTCACAAATGTAAAAAAAACGAACTTTTTTGTAAATATCACGCATTTACTATGTTGGAATTATACAATATAATAAGACTAAAGTCAAACTTGTTGTAATATAAATTTTCAGAACGGAGGCAGGCTATGAACCCCGATTTTCTTCTTACCGCAGAGCTTTCTAAAAAGCTTTATCACGAATGCGCAAGCTCTCTTCCTATAATCGATTATCACAACCATCTGGTCGTGGCGGATATTGCAAGCAACCGCAAATTTGAGAACATCGCGCGTCTTTGGGTTACATCCGACCCATATAAACACCGCGCAATGCGTATTCTCGGAATTTGCGAAAAATACATAACCGGTGATGCAAGTGATTTTGAGAAATTCGAGGTATGGTACAAATCGCTTCCGAGACTTATCGGAAATCCCCTTTTCGATTGGTCGATGATGGAAATGAGCACCGTATTCAATTTCGACCTTCTCCCCTTCACCGATGCAAAGTCAGTCTGGGATGAGCTTAATTCAAGGCTCTCTGAAATGACAGCAAAGGATATTCTCGCAAAGTTCAATATTGAATACAGCGCACCCTGCGCTTCACTTGTTGATGACCTTTCTGCATTTGACAAGAACGGCGGTCTTTCACCGTCTCTTCGCGGAGACGATCTTCTCTCCCCGACAGATGAACTTAAAGCAAAGCTCAAATCTCTTACAGGAATAAAGATCGAAAGCGTTTCGGATTATTTCAATGCTGTTGATGCGCGGCTTTCGGAATTCGAAAATATCGGATGTGTTTTTGCCGACCATGCACTTGATAACGGTTTTGAGTATATTGATGATGACGACAAAAACATTGAGCGTTTTATCGGAAATCGAAGTGCTGATGACGGGCTTGCGCTCCGTTCCTTCATTCTTAAAGAGCTTATGTCGCTTTACGCCAAGCACGGTTTCACAGTTCAGCTTCATATAGGCGCGCAGAGATATACAAGCGCAAGGCTTCGCACGCTTGCAGGACCTGCTGGCGGATATGCCGCAATCGGAAACACGGTTGACGTAAAATCCGTAATCGCACTTCTCGATGCTGTTGAAAAAGAAACCTCGGGGCTCCCGAGCATTCTTCTCTTTACTTTGAATCCGGCAGACAATGCTGTTTTTGCAACACTGTCAGGTTCATATTCAAAGGACGGCCGCGAGGCGCTCGTATCCCAGGGACCTGCCTGGTGGTGGTGCGACCACTATCAGGGCATAAAGGATATGCTCGACAACTTCACGGTTCACAGCGTTCTTTCAACCTTTGTCGGAATGACAACCGACTCGAGAAGTCTTCTCTCGTTTGTCCGCCACGATTATTTCAGACGTGTTGTGTGCGAATGGGTATCTGAAATGGTAAGCAAAAACAGGCTGCCGGATGACTTTACACTTCTGGCAGACACGGTTTCAAGAATATGCTATAAAAACGCAAAAAGAATTTTGGGAGGTAAAAACTAATGCATTTTAACGACAGAGACGAAATCATTGAATTGACCCCACTTTGGAAAGGCGAAAGATTCCCGGACGGACGTCCGAAGGTTCCGGACAAGCACCTTGATGCGCTTTACAAGATGACACTTGAAGAGGTATGGAAGCCGATTTACGTTCTCGGATATGAAAATCAGTTCGTTGGCGGCGGTGAAAATCCTCTCAAGGTTCTCCACGATGACGGCAGAAAGCTCATCGGACGCGCAGTCACCTGCAGCTATTGCCCGACAAGACCCGACCTTCACGAGGTTATGTTTGCGCGCGGTGCAAGCGAGGGCAGAAACGGTAACTACAACCAATGGGTTGTTGATACTCTCGTTGAGCGCGATGTTGTTGTAGTCGATATGTATGACAAGATATACAAAGGTACATTCCTCGGTGGAAACCTCACAACAGCTATCCGCACGCGCACAAAGAACGGCGGTGCAGTTGTATGGGGCGGTATCCGCGATGTTGAACAGATGAAGCAGGTTCCCGATGTACAGGTATATTACCGTGGAATCGACCCGACGCCGATTCGTGAGTTTGTTATGAAGAGCTTTAACTCTGTCACAAACTTCGGCGGTGCAGTATGTCTCCCCGGTGACGTTGTCTTCGGTGCAGGCGGCGGTGTTCTCTTTATCCCGAGCCACCTTGTTGCAGATGTTGTTGAAGGCGCTGCAAAGACACACGTCAAGGACGATTTCGGTTTTGAGATGATTTCACAGAACAAGTTCACAACTGCACAGATTGACAGAAACACCTGGACAGTTGAAATGCTTGACATGCTGATGGATTGGATCAAGACCGACCCCCGTGGCGAGCAGTACCGCGACCTTGACTGGTCAAAGGAATATGACCTTGCAATAAACGGCGACCCGAACGACACACAGACTGCACTGTAATTTGGAGGAAATGATATTATGAATGCAAATCTTAACGGAAAAGTAGCAGTAATAACAGGCGCAGGTGGCACAATATGCTCCGAGGTTGCAATCGACCTTGCAAAGAACGGAGTCAAGCTTGCTCTTGTCGGACGTACTGCAGAAAAGCTTGAAAAGACCGCTGACGCAATCAAGGCTGCAGGCGGCGAATGCTTCATCTTTGCCTGCGACGTCTGCGATTCTGAAAAGATTGAAGAGCTTGCAGACAAGGTATATGAAGTTTACGGAAAATGCGATTTTCTCATCAACGGTGCAGGCGGAAACCAGAATGCAGCCATGCCCTCAATCATCCAGTTTGACGAACGCGAGATCGACGGAACGCTTCCCGAAGGAACTCGCGGCTTCTACGATATTGATATGGATTGCTTCGAAAGCGTTATCAAAATCAACACAATGGGTTCTGTTCTTCCCATCCGCGCGTTCGCAAAGCGCATGGCAAAGGATGGCGGCGGAAGCATTATCAACTTCGCTTCGATGAACAGCTACTGCCCTCTCACACGTTGCTTTGCATACGCAATGAGCAAGGCTGCAGTTGTCAATATGACTCAGTCATTTGCGGCATACTTTGCTCCGGCAAACATCCGCATAAATGCAATTGCTCCCGGATTCATCGCAAACGAGAGAAGCAAGACCTTCCTCGGCACTGTGGAAACCGGCCTTACTGCACGCGGACAGCAGGTTATCAACCACACACCGACAAAGCGTTTCGGTCAGGCTCACGATATCTGCGGATGTGTGCGTTGGCTTCTTGATGAAGAGGCATCCTCCTTCGTTACGGGTGTAACTGTTCCTGTTGATGGCGGCTTCCTCACGCTCAGCGGGGTGTAAAGCCTATGTTACTTACAGATTATTTCAGATATCCCAAGGATGCTACCTGGGATATTGCAAAACAGAGCGGGGTTGAACACGGTGTTATCCGTCTTCCCGAGACCGGTGATTTTGATCTTACCGACAAATCGCATTGGCAGACTGTTTATGATGATTTTATGGACTACGGTTTAAAGCCCATTATTATCGAGCCGATGCCGAACGAGCTTCATGATCACATCAAAGCAGGTGATGAAAAGCGCGACGAATGCATTGAGAAAGCTATCAAGATGTTCCCCATTATGGATGCTCTTGATATCCGTTGCATATGCTTTAACTTCATGGCGCACATCGGTTGGTTCCGCACGAAGAACGATTATATCGAGCGCGGCGGCGCACGTGTTACCGGCTTTGATATCAATGATTTCACTCCTGTCGAGGCGAAGATAACAAAGGATGAGCTTTGGGCAAACTACGAATATTTTATCAAAGCAGTTCTCCCCTATGCAGAAAAGCACAACATCAATCTTGCGCTTCATCCCGACGATCCGCCAAGAGATCTTGGCGGCGTTGAAAGAATTATGACAAGTGCTGACAATATTGACCGTGCAATCAACGGAATTGTCAAGAGCCCGAATCTCGGAATCACAATGTGCCAGGCAACCTATCACATTATGGGTGAAAAGCTTGAAGAAGTTATTCCGCGCTTTAAGGACAAGATTATGTTTGTTCACTTCCGCAATACACGCGGCAATATCAACGCTTACCGCGAAACATATCACGATAACGGTGAGATTGATATGGCTGAGGTTATGAAGATATACAGAAAATGCGGTGTTGATGTTCCAATCCGTGTTGACCACGTTCCCACAATGGTCGGCGAGGATATGAAAAATCAGGGATACGACGCGATCGGTAGATATTTTGCAATCGGTTACCTCAAAGGAATCCTTGACGCCACAAAATAATGAGGAGCGCTTTCAAATGATAAGAATTTTCTGTGACAAAAAAGCAAAGGATTTGAATAACTTCTGGGGTCACATAGTTTTCCATCCGACAAATGCAATTGAGGATGACTGGGGAAAACTTTATCTTGACAAAATGGCAGATGACGGCGCGGCAAAAACCGTACGCATTTACTCTATGTTTGAAGAATGTGTTACGCTTGATGAGAATGCTGAGATGGTCTTCGACTTTTCGCTTACCGACAAGCGAATTGATTATCTCGTATCAAAAGGCTTTGACATATTCCTCGTCTATGCTTTTATTCCACCGTGGCTTTCGGCAGAAAAAGATAATACGCTTATAAAGCCACGCTATAAAGGAGCTTTTTTCTATCGATCATATCCGTCAGATTATGAGAAATGGGAAGAGATTTGCCGTGTTTATACCGAGCATCTTGTTAGGCGGTACGGCGAAGAAACTGTTGCAAAATGGAAAATCCACTGCTACAATGAGCCGGATAAAATCCACTTTTTCTATACAAATGCTCCAAGCTATAAAGCTCGTGCAGAAGAGTTTTTCAAGCTCTATCGCGGATTCGTAAACGCAATTACGTCTGTCAGCGATAAAATCGAACTCGGTGCTTGCGGATTTGCGGATGCCTATGAATTTCTTGAGCATTTTCTGAAGCTCGTTAAGCACTCAGGGCTGAAATTCGACTTTATAAGTTGCCATCCGTATGGCACGACTTATTCTCTTATCAATGACGAAACACGACCGCTCAATGCGTATGATCCGTACAAATATATACATACAGTAAAGAACATTGCAGAGCTTTGCGGATTTGAAAATATTCCGATAGTATGCGATGAATGGGGCGCTCTGGAAGAAGGCTATTACGGCATGGACAAGTGTCCTGCTTATGAAATGCGTGAAAACGAGCTTTATGCCGCGTATTATGCAAAACTTCTTATGTGTATCGAAGAATCTCCCATTTGTATAGACAAATTTATGATATGTTTATCCGGACAACATGAGCTGGAAGAGGATTTTGGCGGACACAGAAACTTCTTCTCAAAGAGTTTCTACCCCAAACCCATATATAATGCACACGTGCTTGCAAATAAATTAGGAAATGAAAAACTATATCATTACGCTGATTTTTCAGAAGAAAGAATATCGGTACTTCCGTCAAGATGCTCAGAAGATGGGCGCATTTCTGTTTTAATTTGCTACGCAGATCCGTATTTTGTATCCTCGCTTCCCGATATAGACACGGGAATAGCTTTTGAAGGGCCTGATGGGATTTATTGCGTAAAGAAGCAGGTTATTGATAGAACCCATGCAAATGCATATACAAAATTCAAAGAGCTTGGAAGACCTCAGAATCCATCTGAGGAAATCAAGGCAATTATCCGTGAAGCAGGAGAGCTGAAAACAGAGGAATGCGGCAAAGTATCACCGAAAAACAATATCATCAATCTTTCGATGGAAAACAATTCTGTCGTATTACTCGAACTTTATCCTGATTAAGAATAGGAGATAGTTACAATGATTAGAATTTTTACCAACAGCAAGGAAAAAGAATTAAAAAATTTCTGGAATCATATCGTTTTTCATCCGACGGATGCGATTGAAGATGACTGGGGCAAGCGCATTCTTGACAAATGTGCAGAAGACGGCGCTGTTAAAACCGTCCGCATTTACACAATGTTTGAAGATATTTTTACCCTTGATGAAAGCGGCAACATCAAATGTGATTTTGAGCTCAATGATTATAGAATTGACTATCTCACATCAAAGGGCTTCAATCTTCTTATCGCCTTTACTTTTCTTCCTGAATGGCTTTGTGCAAACCTAAATTCCGAAAACAAGTATTCAAGAACAGGAAAGCGCTATAAAGGAAAAACACTTTACAACACATTCCCGAACGATTATTCAAAATGGCAGGAGCTTTGCCGCCTTTATACCGAGCATCTTGTTAAGCGTTACGGCGAAGATACCGTTGCAGGCTGGAGATTTTCCTGCTATAACGAGCCGGATCACCCCGGTTTCTTCTACAATGATGCTCCGAGCAATGAAGCGAGACTTGCCGAGTATTTGAAGCTTTATGACGGATTTGAAGCGGGCATTACATCCATAAGCCGCAAGATTCCGATAGGCGGCCCTGCGCTTGCCGAATCGACTGAAAACTTCGAGTTCTTCCGCCTTTTCCTTGAGCACGTAAAGAAAAACAACAGAAAGCTTGATTTTCTGTCAATTCACTCCTACGGTACCGGACCGCAAGGCATCAACACAGGTCTTAAGCCACTCGATGTCAACGGTGCTGTGCATAACACAATGACGCTTGTAAGAATTGCAAAAATGTGCGGTTTTGAGAACATTCCGATTGTCTGCGACGAATGGGGTGCAGCTACCTGCGGATTCTATAACATTCAGGAATGCCCGGGGCTTATGTTCCGCGAGAACGAGATATATTCCGCATATTTCGCCAAGATGATTTCATCGTTTGATGAGATGAATATTCCCTATGACGAGATGATGATATGTCTTTCCGGTCAGCACGAAATGACAACAGACTTCTCGGGATACAGAAATTTCTTCACGCTCAATTTCTATCCGAAGCCGATTTACAATGCTTTTGTTCTTGCGGCAAAGCTCGGAAACGAAAAATTGAATTTCGTTGTCAACAACAGCCACGATCACATTTCCGTCATGCCGACACGTCATCCCGACGGTCATATATCCGCACTTCTTGCATATGCAGATAACAGATTTATAATTGATCTTCCGGAAATCGAAGTCCCTATAAAGTTTATGGGTATTGATAAGAAGTATAATGTTAAAAAATACGTTATCGATAAAGACCACGCCAATGCTATAACGAAATACAACGAGCTCGGTTGCCCCGATAATCCTACGGACGAGCAAAAAGAAATTATCCGTGATTTCGGCACGCTCAAATGCGAGGATGCAGAAACCGTTTCTCCCGACAATGACACACTTACACTTATGATGATAAATAACGCAGTTGTTCTTCTTGAACTTTTCCCTGCGGAGTAATGGAGTGAATAAATTATGATAAGAATTTGCTGTGATAAAATCGAAAAAGAATTAAAAAATTTCTGGGGACACATTGTTTTTCACCCGACAAATGCAATTGAGGATGACTGGGGAAAGCAGTATCTCGATAAAATCGCTGAAGACGGCGCTGCAAAGACAATAAGAATCTATTCAATGTTTGAAGAAAGCGTAACTCTCGGCGAAGACGGAGAAATCAAATATGACTTCTCACTCAACGACAAGAGAATTGATTACCTTGTTTCAAAGGGTTTTGATCTCTTTATTGCATACGGCTTTATTCCGACCTGGCTTGCCGCAGACAAAGATCCCGAGCTTATCAAGCCGCGATATAAAGGAGCAACTTTCGCACGTTCATATCCCTACGACTATGCAAAATGGGAAGAAATTTGCTACGTTTACACAAAGCACCTAATCGACCGTTACGGCGAAGATGTTGTTTCAAAATGGCGTATTCACTGCTATAATGAGCCGGATTGGTATCATTTCTTCCACGATAAAGCAGCAGACAATCATGCACGTGCAGCGGAATACTGCAAGCTTTATGATGCATTCGCAAGAGGTGTTACTGCCGCAAGCGAAAAGCTTTGCTTCGGCGGCCCTGCACTTGCCGAATCTCCGAAGAATTTTGAATTCCTCGAGGATTTTCTCAATCACATCAAGAAGACAGGAACAAGGCTTGACTTTATCTCTTTCCACTCCTACGGAACTTTCCCGGAGCTTATCGAGGATAAGAGAAAACCGATTGACTCACGCGGCGCGATGTTTGACACTATGACAGTTGCAAAGGTTGCGAAGATGTGCGGTTTCGACCATCTCCCTCTCGTTTGCGACGAATGGGGTGCAATCACTGAAGGGTATCTCGACAAGAGCAGAATTCCCGAAATGGCATTCCGCGAAAACGAGCAGTATGCGGCATACTTTGTCAGAATGCTCACGCTCTTTGATGAACTCAATCTCCCCTATGAGCAGATGATGATCTGCCTCTCGGGTCAACACAACCTCAAAGGCGACCTTCTCGGCAACCGCAATTTCTTCTCAAAGAGCTTCTACCCGAAGCCGATTTTCAATGCATATGTCCTCGCAAACAAGCTTGGAGATGAAAAGCTCTATTACTATCCCGAACTTGAGGATGAATACGTTTCCGTTATGCCGTCACGCCACAAGGCTGACGGACATATGTCAATCCTTATGTGCTACGGTGATGACGGTTTTGCTCTCCCCCGCCCGACAAAAGAATTTGAGATCGATATGAGCGGAATTGACAGAGAATACAGAATCGTCAAATATGTTATTGATAAAACTCACGCTAACTGCTACACAAAATTTCTTGAACTCGGTGAGCCGCAGGATGCACCCGAGGATATTCAGGCAATAATCCGTGAGGCAGGTACGCTGAAGGCAGAAGAATGCGGAGTAGTGTCGCCCGACAACACAATTGTCAATGTAGAAATGGAAAACAACGCAGTTGTTCTTCTCGAGCTCTTCCCTGCATAATTGAAAAATCCCCTAAAGGCGATGTGGAAATTTTCCGCATCGCCTTTTAACATAAACTTTCCCCTTGAATATACTATAGTGAGAAGAGAACATCGCAGAGAGGATGAATTCAAATTATGGCAAACACTCTGAGTTTTGCTGTTGCAGGTGGAGACGCACGTCAGGTGCAGCTCGCCTCACTTCTTGCAAAAGACGGACACAAGGTTTTTGCATTTGCACTTGATCTTGCCGAATTAGGCGAAAATGTTATTTGCGGTGATATATCAAATCTTTCAGAAAAGTTTGACTGTGTTGTTTTGCCTATTCCGGTCAGATCGGATGCCGAGCACCTCAACGCCCCACTATCATCACATCAATATTGCATAGATGATTTGTTTTCTGCTTTTCAAACCGGACAGACCGTCATTGCAGGCAAGGTTGACAATACACTCTTTGCAAAGGCCGGCAGAAGCGGAATCAGGCTTTATGACTACTTAGAGCGCGAGGACTTTACTGTTATGAACTCCATTCCGACCGCCGAAGGAGCTATAGAGGTTGCAATGCGCGAGCTTGATACAACTCTGAATCTGAAAAAATGTCTCGTCATCGGCTTCGGGCACATCGGCAAGCTATTGTCTCATTACCTTCGCGGACTCGGTGCGCGAGTGTGTGCATCTGCACGAAAATTCGGTGATCTTGCCTGGATTTCCGCTTATGGCTATGATGCTGTTGAAACCGACAAAATAAAGGCTGTTCTTTCGGAATATGATATAGTTTTCAACACAGTGCCGTCTCTCATCCTTGATGAAGAAGCGCTCGCTCTTCTCCACCCGGGTGCGTTCGTATGCGATCTTGCATCAAAGCCCGGAGGCGTTGATTTCAATGCCGCAAAGCAGCTCGGTGTGCACACGGTTCAGGCATTGTCGCTCCCCGGAAAGTGTGCTCCACTCTCTGCCGCTGCCGCAATGCGCGATACTATTTATAACATCCTTGACGAATGGGGGAATTAAGCTTTGGCGAAACTTACAGTAGGCTTTGCATTGTGTGGCTCATTCTGCACATTTGCAAGAGTTCTTCCCGAAATTGAAAAGCTTGTAAAAAGCGGATACGAGGTTTTTCCGATAATGTCACACGTGGCCTACAACACAGATACACGTTTTGGAAAGGCCGAGGAGTTTATAGAAAAAATCGAGACCATATGTGACCGTAAGATAATAAAAACAATATCGGAAGCAGAACCCATCGGACCAAAGAAGCTGCTGGACGCGCTGATTATAGCACCGTGTACAGGAAACACCATCGCAAAGCTTGCGTGTGGTATTACAGACACTTCGGTAACCATGGCAGCTAAAGCGCATATGAGAAACGCACGCCCACTCATTATAGCTGTTTCAACAAACGACGGGCTTGGTATAAACTTGAAGAATATCGGCACACTTTCTGTCACAAAGAACGTATTTTTCGTTCCGTATGGGCAGGATGACAGCAACGGTAAACCGAACTCCCTTGTAGCTGATATGACAAGAATTCCGGAAACACTTTACTTTGCGCTTGAAAAAAAACAACTGCAGCCTGTGCTTATATAGAAAAATCCTGCGGAATATCCGCAGGATTTTTCTATAACAATATTGATGCAAAATAAAAATAGATAAGAAGCGAAATTGAGTCTACTATCGTCGTTATGAATGGGCTCGCCATTACAGCCGGGTCAAAGCCGATTTTTTTCGACAATATCGGAAGTGAGCATCCGACAAACTTTGCCGTTACAACAGTCACGGCAAGCGCAAGGCTTACAACAAAGGCGACCGACGTTCCGACACGATCAAGAAGCAGGAGCTTCACGAAATTTGCCGCAGCAAGCGTTATTCCACACATAACCGAAACACGGATCTCTTTCCACTGAACGCGGAACATATCGCAAAATTCAATTTCATCAAGCGACAAACCTCGGATTACAGCAACAGATGCCTGAGAACCGGAGTTGCCGCCCGTACCCATAAGCATCGGTATATATGCCGCGAGCACCCCGGTTGCGGCAAGCGCAGATTCAAACTGCGTTATGATTATTCCTGTAAATGTGGAAGAAAGCATCAAAAGCAGCAACCACGGTATCCTGGCTTTCCAAAGCTCAAAGGCACTCGTTTTCAGATAGGGCTTATCCGTCGGGGTTATAGCCGCCATCTTTTCGATATCCTCTGTAGCCTCTTCCCTGATAACATCAATAGCATCGTCAATGGTTACAATACCGACAAGGCGGTTTTCGCTATCGACGACAGGAAATGCCAAAAGACCGTATTTTGCAAATTTGTTTGCTACATCCTCCCTGTCATCTTCTGTATTAACGGAAAGAACATTCTCCTCCATTATATCGCGGATGCAATCATCGTCATCAGCCATAAGCAAGCGGCGAACAGTTACAATTCCTATGAGCTTTCTGTCTTTTTCCGTTACATAACAGGAATAGATGGTTTCTTTATCAACCCCTGAACGACGAAGGTTTTTAATCGCTTCGCTGACCGTGAGATCAGGTTTGAAGCTTACATATTCCGTCGTCATTATGCTGCCGGCACTGTCATCGGGGTATTTCAATATTTCGTTTATCATTTTGCGCATCTCAGGGTCAGTCTGCTTCAAGATACGCTTTACAACATTAGCCGGCATCTCCTCGATGATGTCAACTGCATCATCGACATATAACTCATTCACAACCTCGCGAAGCTCACTGTCCGAAAAACCACGAATCAGAATCTCCTGCACATCCGCGTCCATCTCGACAAAAACTTCCGCTGCAAGCTCTTTTGAAAGAAGCCTGAAAAGCAATGATATCCGCTCTCCCGGAATCTCTTCAAGAAGCGCCGCAACATCCGGTGGAGCCATAGTGTTCATTACATCACGCAAAGTTGCAAACTTACGCTCTTCGATGAGAGTAAGTATCATTTTTTCAATTGTTGCAGTTATCTCTCCCATAATATCCTTTTCTCCTTTCAATAATTTTAGGAAACAAAGGCACAATTACATAAGGGAGAAGTATTAAAGCTCAAATAACGGACACGTGACAGTCCGCCTCATACTTCGCCCTTTTGATGTGCTTCGCCCGCCACCTGCGTCCATTATTTTCACCTACCTCATATTATTGGATTTCATACATTAAAGCATACACCTGAAACACCGGTTTTGTCAATAGTTAAGCCTCGTAAACTATCCTTCCGTCAACAATTGTCATAACTACATTGAAGTCATCATCAACAACTGTCAGATGTGCACGCTTTCCCGGAGCTATCGACCCGATTTTATCATACATTCCAAGCGCTTCTGCCGGATTTTTTGTCACCCCAAGCATTGCATCCTCAAGCGACATACCAAGCTTTGTTACGACATTTCTGAGCGCGACATTTGTTCTGAGCGATGAGCCCGCAAGGTTTCCTTCCGCAATTCTTGCAATTCCGTCTTTCACAATAATCGGCAACGGCCCGAATTGATACTCACCGTCAGCCAGGCCGGCTGCTCCGATAGAATCTGTTATGAATACAATTTTATCCTTTCCCTTGCATCGAAGCGCAACCTTCACCGCTTCCGGAGCAACATGGATAAAATCGCATATTATCTCATTATAGACATCATCTCTCACAAGGCTTGCTCCAACAACGCCGGGTTCCCGATGATGCAGTGGCGACATACAGTTATATGTATGGATTGCAACTGACGCACCTGCATCAAACGCTGCATTTGCCTCAGCACACGTCGCTGCCGAATGGCCGCACGCAACCTTTATTCCTTTTGAAGCAGCATATTCCATCGCGGAATATGCTCCTTCCGTCTCCGGCGCTATTGCGATTACACGCAGGTTTCCATTCCCGGCTTCTATAAGCCTGTCAATATCTTTGATAGCCGGATTGGCAAGAAGGTTTTCGTTATGCGCACCGCGAAGCTTATGCGAGAGAAACGGTCCCTCGAGATATATACCGGCAATACGCGCACCGCTTGTACCCTCTCTTATCCGTTTTGCCACAAGCTTTTCAATCTCAACAAGATTGTCAATTGTATCAGTTACCGTTGTCACGCAAAATTCAGCAACTCCGTTTGAAGCATAAAACTCAGACAATTTGTCAAACTCTTCAAATGAAGCTGTATTTGCCTCAAAGCCTATCGCTCCGTGTGTGTGCATATCGATAAAGCCCGGCAGAGCTATATACCCGGAAAAATCGAGCTCGGCATCACCGCCATTCGAAACTGATTTGAAAACTCCGTTTTCAATCTCAATTGTATCCGCATCCAGAATATGCCCGTCGCTGTATGCGCGCCCTACTTTAATTTTCATAAAAACACCTCGTTTTTTAACCACATTTTACAACTTTTATGCTTGATAATAGACACGATTCGTGTTATTATTAAGGCATAAAAACAGTATACCACAAATCCAACGGAAGTGACAATATAAAAATGAAATCAAACCTAAAAAAAACTGTTATCGATTACATTATTATATGCATCGGCGCTTCTCTTTTCGCGCTTTCCTTCAATATTTTTATTGCAAGCTCCGAAATCCCGATAGCAATGGGTGGCATAACCGGCATATCAATGGTAATAAACTATTTTTTCCCGAATCTCTCAATGGGCGTGTTGACATTTGCCGTCAATCTCCCCTTTCTCGCTTTGGGACTGTGGAAAATAGGCGGTCGTTTTATGGCAAAAACTGTTTTTGCTTCAATAGTGCTCTCTATTGCCATGGATCTGACAGCAATAATCCCTCCGCTTACATCTGACCCGATGCTTTGCGCCATCTATGGCGGTATCGGCACAGGAGCCGGACTCGGCCTCGTATTCATCCGCAACGGCAGCACTGCAGGAACCGATATTGTCGGGCTTGTTCTCAAACAAAAATACACCGGGATTCCACTCGGAAAGCTTGTCCTCGCAGCGGATACGGTCATCGTCCTGTGTGCGGCGTTTGCTTTCAAGGACCCCAACAGTGTTCTGTTTGCAATCATCAAGATGTATGCTGCATCCATTGCAACCGACGGTGTCATCTATGGCTTCACCACAGATAAGCTTGCGTATATTATATCTGAAAAGGCTGAAACTATCAGTAAGCTTGTTATCTCAGAGCTGCATCACGGTGCAACCATCCTTTCCGGCGAAGGTGCATATACAAACACGCCGCGAAAAATGATTATGTGTGCAATAAACCCGAACCAGATCGGTCAGCTCAAAGAAATAGTGCGTGAAAACGACGAATCAGCTTTTATGATAGTTACAAACACTCACGAAGTTCTCGGATTTGGTTTTAAACCAAACATAAAAACAAATCTCTGATGCGGATAACAGGCAATACTCATCGAGGAGAATTGTCGTTTGATCAGAATCTCAAATCTTTCAAAGATATACAAAACGAAGACAGGTATCGTCACAGCCCTGTCAGATGTCGATCTTCACGTTACCAAACAGGAGTTTCTCGCTGTAATCGGAAAATCGGGCTCAGGGAAAAGCACTTTGATGAACATCCTCGGATGCCTCACCTTTCCGACGGCAGGCTCATATTTTCTCAACGGAAACAACGTTTTAGCGATTAAAAAGGCTGAACTCTCACGCATACGCAACCGCGAAATCGGCTTTATTTTTCAGAAATTCAATCTTATAGAAAAAATGACGGCACTCGAGAATGTCGAGCTTCCGCTGATTTACGCAAAAGTTCCGCATTCAGAACGCCGTGCAATTGCAAAAAGCACGTTATGCAAGTTGGGTTTATCAGAAAGATTGAACCACCACCCGAGTGAGCTTTCCGGCGGTCAGCAACAAAGAGTTGCAATAGCGCGTGCAATCGCACATAATCCTTCTGTAATTCTCGCTGATGAACCCACAGGCAATCTTGACCCAAACTCAACATCAGACACTCTTGAGATTTTATCCGAACTCAACCGCAACGGCGCGACTGTGGTATTGATAACTCACGACAAGAACATTGCCGCCAGAGCGCACCGTGTGATAGAAATTTCAAACGGAAAAATAATTTTGCAGTAAAATATAAAAAGAGGTGTTTTCAATGGAGCGCAGAGACAAATTCAATTATTATCTTGACATCGCAGAAACTGTACTTGAACGAGGGACATGCCTACGACGAAATTACGGTGCAATAATCGTCAGAAACGACTCAATTATTTCAACCGGTTATGTCGGTGCTCCCAGAGGCCGTGCAAATTGCTGTGACCTTGGTTATTGCAGGCGCGAGCAGCTTCACATTCCGAGAGGTGAACGCTATGAGCTTTGCCGCAGTGTTCACGCTGAGGCAAATGCCATAATTGCGGCATCACGCTCTGAAATGCTCGGCTCAACACTCTATCTCGTCGGAAGAGATATGAAGACAGGAGAGCTTATCCCCGATGCAAGCTCGTGTGCTATGTGTAAACGCATGATCATAAACGCAGGAATAGAGCGTGTCGTTATCCGCAACACCCCGGAAAAATATACAATAATTCTTGTTTCCGATTGGGTTAAAAACGATGACTCTCTCGACGATTCAGCTTTAGGTTATTAATAATTTATGAGGTGAATAAAATGAAAAAGACTTTTACAACAATCGGTATTATCCTTTCAATCCTTGCCGCTGTATGCGCAATTCTCGGTGCGGTATATTATTTCTTTGCAACAAAAGAAAAGCGCATTGGTGAACGCTTTATAAAAACCGAAGATGAAGCAGTTGTTATTGAAGAGGAATAATTTTTACATATGAATTTAAAAGAACGGGTTTATGGCATCGTCGAAGGTTTGAAAAGAGATTATCCGCAAGCTGAATGCTCACTCAACTATGATGAGCCTTATCAGCTTCTTTTCGCAACACGTCTTTCAGCGCAATGCACGGACGCACGTGTGAATATCGTCACAAAAGAGCTTTATTCCAGATTCAGATCTCTCTCAGAAATCGCAGAATGTGATATCGCAGAGCTTGAGCGCATCGTTCGCCCCTGCGGTGTTTTTCGTATGAAAGCACGTGATATACGCGCCTGCGCAAACGTGCTGCTGGAGAAATATGACGGACGTGTTCCCGACACTATGGAAGAGCTTATCTCGCTGCCCGGTGTCGGAAGAAAAACGGCCAATCTTATCCTCGGAGATATCTATGGTAAACCGGCTGTCGTTGCTGATACACACTGTATAAGAATTTCAAACAAGCTTGGACTTTGCGATTCAAAAGACCCCAAAAAAGTGGAGATGCGCCTGCGCAAAATCATCCCACCCGAAGAGCAGAATATGCTTTGCCACCGTTTTGTGTGGCACGGCAGAGCCGTGTGCAGCGCAAGAAATCCTCAATGTGAAAACTGCAGCATCAGTAAATACTGCAAAACATACGAAAAAGACAGCAAAAAACAAGGAGCACCATTATGAATATGAATGAGCAAATGAAACTTTTTTACGAAAATCCGGTCATAGCCTGGCACGAGCATATATCTCTGTATAAGGGTTATGAAACCTTTGATATGGAAAATGCATTGGGCACACTTGAGGTTATGGACAAATTAGGTGTTGATAAAATTGTCACCTCTATTCCTGTTGTTGACTATCGTCGCGGCGACCCCAAATATGCAACTGCAGCAAATAACCTTACATATGAAGCAGTTAAGCTCAACCCTGAGCGTATATTCGGAATGTGCTATGTCCACGGCGGACACCGCGACTTTGCGCTCCGCGAGATTGACCGCTGCATCAATGAACTCGGCTTTGTCGGCGTCAAACTCTATTACGACTATTTTATGGATGATCCGATTCAATATCCTATAATCGAAAAATGCATCGAACTCGACATTCCCATTCTGATGCATTCAATGAAGCATATGGATCCGCGAAATGCAAGCTATCAGCCTATCACCTCAAACGGTGTGCATATGGCAAATGCTGCAAAGAAATATCCCGAAGCAACTTTCGTTATGGGACATTTCACAATTTGCGAATGGAAATATTCTCTCAAAGCGATTGCAGACTGCCCCAATGTTTATGCCGATATCAGCGGAAGCTATTACGAGCGTCCGCAGATGGAAGAGGCCGTCGCCCTGCTCGGTGCAGACAGACTTCTCTGGGGCACGGATATGTCTTGGTCTACAGCTGTCGCCAAAATACTCGGCGCAGAAATCTCGCTTGAAGACAAAAAAACAATTCTTGCAGGAAAAGCCTTTTCAAGGTTTCTTGATAAATCAAAATAATTTGTCCAAAACAAGGAGGACCCAATATGGATATCAAAGAACAAATGAAACTTCTGCACGACAATCCGGTTGTTTCGTGGCATGAGCATATCAACTATGAATCGCATGTCGGAAACCCCAATTATGCATTTGCAGAAAGTTTTATTAAGACTCTCGATGTGCTCGGTGTAGATAAAGTCGTCTCTTCTGTTCCTGTTGCTGCAGAGCGCCATTGTACCCCAGAACAGTTCAGGGCAGCAAATGACCTTATGTATGAAATGACTCAGCTCTATCCCGGCAGAGTTTACGGACAGGCATTTGTAAACCCCGGCTATTGTGAGGAAATGAAGGCAGAGCTTGAGCGTTGCGTCAAAGAGCTCGGTTTTGTCGGAGTTAAGCTCTACCATCAATACAGGATGGATGATCCGGCAATGTTTGCGCTTGTTGAAAAGTGTATTGAGCTCGATATTCCGATTCTTATGCACTGCGGAAAAACAATGGATCCCGAAACAAGCAAGCGTCAGCCGCGTATTTCAGACGGCGTACATATGGCAAACATAGCGCGGCGTTATCCCGAAGCGACCTTCATTATGGGACACATCGGCGGAGGCGGCGACTGGCAATGGGAAATCAAAGCAATTGCAGATTGTCCGAATGTTTATGCAGATGTTGGCGGCAGCGTTTATGACCGTCCGCTCATAGAGGAATCCGTCAGATATCTCGGCGCAGACAGACTTCTTTTTGCAACAGACGGCGGATGGAGCTCCAGTGTTGCCAAGGTTCTCGGCGCGGATATCTCTGTAGAAGATAAGAAAACCATTTTTTCAAGCAAAGCATTCAATAGATTCTTAGAAAAGGCAGGTAAATAATTATGTTTATAGATATCAGTACATATGTCGGCCACTGGCCGTTCCGCAATCTGAAATACAACACACTCGAAGGGCTTGATGCACTTGCACAGAAATATGGAATAACCCATATGGTTGTTGCCAATGTAAACGGCTTCTTCTATAAGGACGCAAACACAGCAAACCTCGAGCTTCTGGATGAGCTTAAGGCATATAGCGGAAAGACTGTATTTCTCCCGATGGCAGTTGTCAACCCGACATATCCTGCCTGGGAAAAGGATGCACGTGATATGATAGCAGCAGGCTTTGCAGGCTTTGAACTTGCTCCGATTTACCATAGCTATTCGCTTGCACCTGAAATGCTTTATGACCAGTATCTCCCGAAGCACCGCGCAAAATGGGTGATTGATCTTGCCGAAGAGCTTGATGTTCCTGTCAGAATCTGCTCAAGCTTTGAGAATTTCCGCGGAAGATCAAAGCTTGACAACTACAACAACGTAACCGGCGAGGACTACTTTGCACTCCTCTCGAAGAATGACAAGGTTCACGTTTTCGCAACAAGCTTCTCTCCGTTTGCGGCAGGTGAGCATTTCGGAGCTCTTATCCGCGAGCGCAAGAACACATATTTCGACACAACGCAGTTTGAGACCTTCAACACAAACGCAGGCGCAAATATGTGGAATGCCATTTCAAAAGAGCAGCTCTGCTTCGGCTCGCTTTCTCCCTTCAACTATATGGAGGCAAATCTTCTCCGTATGGAATATACTCCCGAGTTTGATGCAGATGCTATGAAGACAAACGCCGCCCGTGCTTTTAAA
>JAFSIZ010000091.1 GCA_017439555.1 Oscillospiraceae bacterium
CGGATGGATTTCTGCATTTCTTATCGCCGTCTGAACATATTCGGGTACCGGCTTCACTTCTCCGATATAGCCTTCCGCATCATAATAATATTTGCGTTGCGGCTGTGTGCTTCTGCTGAAATCCGGCATATAGTCCTTTGCTTTGCGGATGAAGTCTCCGGGCTTGCGTTGTGCTTCATAATCCTCATAGATACTTTCGAAGCCTTCGAAGAAATCGGAATAATCCTTTTCCGTCGCTCCGCCGTCTTTGATTATTTTGAACGTATCTCCGTTCTGATACGCATTGGGTGACGATGTTGTCGGCACGCCTAAGCGCTGCATACGTTCGTGGTGTTCCTTTGCCCAATCATAGACAGCGGCGCTCCCCGGCGATTTTGAATATGGCGATTCATACGCTTCAAAACTGCTTTCAAAACCGGGCTTCTTTTTCTTTGACCGGGATGATGTTTTGCTCTGTGTCTGTGATGCTCTTTTTGCCTGGTTTTCCTTTGTTGGTGCAAGGCTTGAGCTTTGGTTTGATGCTTGTGTCGGAGTTTTCATCCCAAGTGTCTCGTAAAATTTATCCGGGTTTCTCAGAAGATCATATCCGGCACCTTGCAAACTGTACATATTTATTATTCCCCCTTCATTATAGCACAGTTTTTTACATTTGCAAATCGCCAACTTTTTGCCATCTTTTGAGAAGGGGGAGTGACAAATAAAACAACAGCGCAGAGGGTAATTCCTCTCTGCGCTGTTTCTTGTTGTTTTTTTAATGAATCTGAGAGCCTTCCTCGACGGAATCGTCAACAAAGATTACCTTGCATCCGCCATCGGGCATATCTGCCGCGAGAAGCATTCCGTTGCTCTCAACGCCGCGGAGCTTTGCCGGCGCAAGGTTTGAGACAAGAATAACCTTTTTGCCGATAAGCTCTTCGGGCTTATATTGCTGTGCAATTCCCGAAACAATCTGGCGTGTTGCTTCGCCTGTGTCAACAATGATGCGGAGCAGCTTGTCTGATTTCTTGACAGGCTCACACTCGAGAATCTTTGCGACGCGAAGGTCAACCCTATCAAAATCGTCAATCGTTATCTGATCTTTATAAGGAGCGACTTCCTTTTTCGGAGGCTCATTCTCTGCTGCAAGCTCCTCAAGCTTCTTTGCCTCGTCGATTCTTGCAAAGAGCGGCTCAGCCTTTCCGACTGTTTTGCTGCCGCTTTCGGCAAAGATATTGAGGTTTTCAATCTCGCCTTTTTCTGCACCGATCTGTGTGAAAATCTTATCCGAAGTCTCGGGCATAAACGGCGCGAGAAGCGTTGCTATAAAGCGGATAGACTCAAGAAGGTTGAAGAGAACGGTCTCAAGGCGGTCGCGCTTCGCTTCATCCTTTGCAAGTGCCCAGGGCTCTGTTTCGTCGATATACTTGTTGCTTCTTCTTGCGAGGGAGATAATCTCCTCGAGCGCATCTGCAACGCGATAATCGTTCATCTTTGCTTCGACATTTGCGCGTGCGGAAACGGCTGTCGCTCTGAGGTCTGCATCAAAGTCCTCGCAGACGTTTCTGAAGGAAACCGTGCCGCCGAAATATTTGTTTGCCATAGCCACTGTGCGGTTGACGAGATTTCCGAGCGTGTTTGCAAGGTCTGCGTTGAAGCGCGCAATGATCGTCTCATAGGTGATAGTTCCATCCTGTGCGAACGGCATCTCACGGAGGACATAATAGCGCACTGCGTCAACTCCGAAATGGCGGACAAGGTCGTCTGCATAGATGACGTTGCCCTTTGATTTGCTCATCTTGTCCGTTCCAAAGAGAAGCCACGGATGACCGAAGACTTTTTTCGGAAGCGGCTCACCGAGAGCCATAAGCATAATCGGCCAATAAATTGTGTGGAAGCGGAGAATGTCCTTTCCGATGATGTGGACGTCTGCCGGCCAGTATTTGCTATAGAGCTCACCCGAGCCATCGGGGTTATAGCCGAGAGCCGTGATATAGTTTGAGAGCGCATCGATCCATACATAGATGACGTGCTTGTCGTCAAAGGTTACAGGAACGCCCCATTTAAACGATGAACGGGAAACACAGAGATCCTGAAGACCCGGCTTTAAGAAGTTGTTCACCATCTCGCGCTTGCGGCTTTCGGGCTGGATGAATTCGGGGTTTTCCTCGATGTGGCGCATCAGGGCATCCTGATATTTGCTCATTCTGAAGAAATATGCTTCCTCGTTTGCCTGCTTGACGGGGCGGCCGCAATCCGGGCATACTCCGTTTTCGATCTGTGTGTCGGTGAAGAAGGATTCGCAAGGTACGCAATACCAGCCCTTGTATTCACCCTTGTAGATATCGCCCTGATCATAGAGCTTCTTGAAAATCTTCTGAACTGCATCGACGTGGTAATCATCTGTTGTGCGGATGAACTTGTCATAGCTTGAGTTCATAAGATCCCAGATAGTCTTTATCTCGCCGGCGACTCCATCGACATATTCCTTTGGTGTAACGCCCTGCTCACGCGCGATGTCCTCAATCTTCTGGCCGTGCTCGTCCGTTCCTGTGAGGAAGAACACGTCATAGCCCATTGAACGCTTGAATCTTGCGATAGCGTCGGTCAGGACAACCTCATAGGTGTTGCCTATGTGGGGCTTGCGCGAAGTGTAAGCAATGGCAGTGGTTATATAAAACTTTTCTTTTTCCATAGCTTTTGCCTCTTTTCGTTTTGTTTATAATAAAACAGTATACCATAAAACAGGTAAAATTTGCAACAGGTGCAATTAAAATATGAAAAAATTAAAATAAACAGTTGAAATTGAAGCGTTTTGAGGATATACTGTATATTAAGATAGTAGTATATAAAGGCAAGGGATGAAAATGATGAAATTATTCAGTGGAAATAAGATTCCGAAATGGGCAGTGATAACGGCGGCAGCGGCAGGGCTTGTGCTCGTTCTGTTTGTCGGGCTTATCATATATACATATGCCCACGCCGATATTTTCCCGGGCGTCACAGCGGCCGGGGTGAAGCTTGGCGGAATGGATGCTGCCGAGGCGACGGCGGCGCTCGACACTGCTTGCAGTGAGCGCTATGCAGATGCATCGCTCACGGTAAAGCTCGAGGATCTCTGGAGCCGTGAGATCGCGGCATCTGAGCTCGGGCTCAGCTTCTCGTCTGCCGACACAGCGGCGAAGGCGGCTGCAATCGGCCACGAGGGCGGTATGTTCAAGCGTATGGGTGCTGTGCTCGATGCAATGTTCGGCGGCTATGATGTCGAGGTCTCCGTCAATATGGATGAGGCTGCTGTCGAAAGCCTGAAGGAGGAGTTCGCAAAGTTTGATGTCGCGCCTGTCGATGCGGATTATACCATCGAGGATGAGACAACGCTCGTGCTTCATCCGCGCCAGGACGGCAGAAAGCTCGACACTGACGTTCTTATGAAAACAGTTACAGAGCGCTTCTTTGCGCAGGATTATTCGGAGATTGTGGCAACCCGTGAGGTTGCTGAGTCTGTGGCGCTCGATATGGATAAGGTCTATTCCGAGGTTCACAAGGAGGTTGCGGATGCGCGCCTTGAAAAGAAGTCTGACGGAAATGTCATAGTTCCCCATGTCGTCGGCGTTGACTATGATCTTGAGGCGGCAAAGGTCGCCTATTCGCAGAAGCCTGACGAGGTCATACGCATTCCGCTCAAGCTCACACAGCCGAAGGTGCTCACAAAGCATCTTGAGGTAAACCTCTTCAAATATTGCCTTGCCGAGGTAACGACGCGCTTCAGCCCGAAGAAGGTGGCGAGAACATCAAACGTCCGCCTTTCCGCAAAGCTCATAAACGGAACGATTCTCAATCCCGGCGAAGAATTTTCATATAATAAGACTGTCGGCCCGAGAACGAAGGCACGCGGCTTCAAGGAGGCGGCGATCTTTGCACAGGGCGAGGTTGTTGACGGAATCGGCGGCGGCATCTGCCAGACCTCTTCGACGCTGTATATGGCGGCGGTCAAGGCAAATATGAAGACTGTTCAGCGCTCAAACCACAGCTTCTATGTAGACTATGCTCCAAAGGGCGAGGATGCAACCGTTGTCTATGGCTCGCTCGATTTCAAATTCAAGAACACGAGCAAATATCCGATAAAGATTGTTGCCACATCGCAGAATAACTGGATAAAGGTTCAGATTATGGGAACAGAGCCCGATGAGGTCAGAACAGTCAAGCTCACAAAGAAAACACATTCAACAACGCCCTACACAACGCGCGAAAAGCCCTCGGCAGAGCTTGCTCCGGGTGAGCGCAAGGTTGAGCAGAAGGGTCAGCCCGGGCTTTCTATGACGGTCTATCGCAACGTATATGACAAGAACGGAAAGCTTGTCGAATCATATGTTGAGAATACTTCCAAATATAAGCCGATGCCTGAGATTGTGCTCGTAGGAACAGGCGCGGCTGCGGAGACAACAGCTCCTGCAACAGGTGAGACAACACCTCCTGCTGAGGCAGAGAAGCCCGCAGAAACGCCGGCACCTGCACCGGAGGCAGAAAAGCCTGCGGAAACGCCGGCGCCTGCACCGGAGGCAGAAAAGCCTGCAGAAACACCTGCACCTGCTCCCGAAGCTCCTGCAGAGACGCCTGCCGACACAACGGCAGACACAGCGCCTGCGCAGGAACAGGCGGAAAACGCAGATGCAGAAAACAGCGGAGACGCTGAATAAGCTTTTATTATAAGAGAAAGAAAACGGAGAGATATGATGGATAAAACAAATGCAAGACGTGCAATAAAAATGATTGCCTCTCGCAATATGCAGGGCAACTGGATAAAGTCGTTTCTGCTCTTTATTGCAATCAGCGTAATCCAGATGGCTATCCTCAGCTTCCTGCCGCTCAGGCTTCCGCTTCAGGAAGAGATTGTCGCAGCCGGGGAGGATATAATCAAGCTACTTATGCTTTTCCTGCCGAGAGAAATAACATATCGCACGATAGCGTCCTATGCGGTGACAGCTGTGCTCTATATCCTTGTTATGTGTCCGCTGTCTGTCGGTACGTGTGCGTTTTTCAGAAAGATTGCAAAGGGTGAAAAGGCAAGGCTCAGGGATGCATTTTCGGTGTTCGCCAATTTAAAGACGATTTTCGGCTCAATATGGCTCAACTTCCTCGTGCTTCTGATATCGTCCTTCTGGGTATTCCTGTTTATGCTCGTTCCCGTCGCAGTTGAGGTTTTTGCTATCGTGGTCGAGTCCTGGTTGCTGCCGTGGCTTGTTGTTGTATTGCTTATCGGCGCATCGGTTCTTTCGGTGCTCTGGGTGTCGAGATATTCATTCGCGCTGTATATTTATGCTGAAGGAAACCTCGGCCCGTTCGCATCGCTGTGTGAGAGCATCAGGCTTATGAACCATCGCCTCGGCGAGTGCCTTTCGCTTCGCGCCTCATATTTTCTGTGGGATATCGTGTGCTATTTCTTCCCACCGCTGAGCTTTATATACAGCGCACTTTTTCAGACGGCATATGCAAAATATCTCGAATATCTGCGCGGAGAGATTTTCACACCTTCGTCAGAAGCTCCGCAGCAGGAGCAATAAAATTTTCAAATTATTGTTGACAAACATTTTTCACAGTGGTATAATTTCATAAAAATACAGAAGGGTAAGTTTTAAAGATGGCTCTTTCAATCAATGCATCAGCAATATTCTTTTATTTTTACTTTTACTTTTTTGGCTTTAAAAAGTAAAAGTGATTTCTGTTGCATAAAAAAGAGTTTTTAGGTTAATTAAAGGCTTTGCAGTAGAATTCACTACTGTAAAGCCTTTTTGATTATTGTAAATTTTTTATCCGTATAAGGAGGAAATATAAAATGATAGCAGTACTCAAACGCGACGTGCCGCAGGCACAGGTGGATAATCTTATTGCTTGGCTCAGCGAGCAGAACATACAGGTTCATATTTCAAAGGGCGAATTCCAGACGGTGCTCGGCTTTATCGGCGATACGCGGGATGTCGATGTGGAGCTCATAGAGGGGCTTGATATCATACAGAATGTGACTCGCATAACAGAGCCGTTTAAAAGCGCAAACCGCAAATTCCATCCGGAGAACACGGTATGTGATATAAACGGTGTCAAAATCGGCGGCGGAAACTTTGCCATTATTGCAGGCCCCTGTTCTGTCGAGAGCGAGGAGCAGATAATCGGAATCGCCCACGCTGTCAAGGCATCGGGAGCGACGCTCCTGCGCGGCGGCGCGTTCAAGCCGAGAACGAGCCCGTATGATTTTCAGGGCCTGAAGGCAGAGGGGATCGATTTCCTCTTGGAGGCAAAGGAAATCACAGGTATGCCTATCGTCACAGAGATTATGAATGCAAACCATCTTGAGCTTTTTGAGAATGTCGATGTAATTCAGGTCGGTGCGCGTAATATGCAGAACTTCGAGCTCTTAAAAGAGCTTGGAAGAACAAAGAAGACGATTCTCTTGAAGCGCGGCCTTGCCAATACATTGAAGGAGCTTCTTATGAGCGCTGAATATATTATGGCAGGCGGAAATGAGAACATCATTCTTTGCGAGCGCGGAATCAGAACCTTTGAAACCTATACAAGAAACACGCTCGATCTTTCGGCTGTGCCGATGCTCAAGGAGCTTTCACATCTTCCGGTTGTCGTTGACCCGAGCCATGCAAGCGGAATAGCGCGTCTCGTAAAGCCGATGGCACTTGCCGCGGCGGCCTGCGGAGCAGACGGCCTTATGATCGAGGTTCACAATGATCCGAAGCGCGCTCTGTGCGACGGTGCACAGTCGCTCACGCCAGAGCAGTTTGACGATGTCGCAAAGGCAGTGTTTGCGGTGCGCGAGGCGGTGAAATAGGATGACTGTCGGAATAGTCGGCCTCGGTCTTATAGGAGGCTCGCTCGCAAAGGCTTTTAAATTCAATACAGAATATACAGTGCTTGCACACGATATTGACGAGGTGTCATATAAGCGCGCAGTGCTCGTCAATGCGGTTGACGGCAAGCTCACAGAGGAGACTCTGCAGGATTGTGATTTTCTGTTTGTTGCACTCTATCCGCAGGCATCGGTTGAGTATATGCAGAAAAACGCACACCTCATAAAAAAGGGCGCGATAGTGGTTGATTGCTGCGGTGTCAAGGAGTGTGTCTGTCCGCCGCTGTTTGAGCTTGCGGAAAAACACGGCTTTCACTATGTCGGCGGTCACCCGATGGCAGGTCGCCAGTTTTCAGGCTTCCGCTATGCACAGGAAAATCTGTTCCGCGGCGCGTGTATGATTCTTGTGCCAAAGCCCGGCGAGGATATAAATCTGCTTGAAAAGGTAAAAAAATGCCTGACAAGGGCAGGCTTTGCCCACGTAACCATCACCACTGCGGAAAACCACGATGAGATTATCGCCTATACCTCACAGCTTGCCCATGTCGTTTCAAACGCATATGTCAAATCGCCGCGGGCGGCGGTGCATAAGGGCTTTTCGGCAGGCAGCTATAAGGACCTCACGAGAGTAGCAAAGCTTTCTGAAAATATGTGGACGGAGCTTTTTCTTGAAAACCGCGGAAACCTCGTTTCCGAGCTTGATTTTATTATCGATTCGCTGACAGAATATCGCGATGCTCTTGTTGAAAATGATGCGGAAAGGCTCAGAAGCCTTCTGCGCGAGGGACGCGAGCGCAAGGAAAGGATAGATGAAGAGTGGAGAGAATTAGAGTAGCCACCTCACGTGAATATGATGTCGTTATCGGAGGAGGAATACTTTCTCAGCTCGGAGAGCTGATGAAGCCGCTTATAAAGGGAAGAACGTGTGCAATCCTTGCGGACGACACAACGTCATCGCTTTTCGGCGAGGCTGTCAGGGCTTCTGTCTCTTCGGCAGGCTTTAAGACTGTTGAATATATAATCCCCCACGGCGAGGAATCAAAAAGCGCTGAAAATTTCATCGCAATACTCAATTTCCTCGCTGAGAATAAGCTGACACGCTCCGATTGCATAGTTGCGCTCGGCGGCGGAGTCGTCGGAGATCTTTCGGGCTTTGTCGCATCGAGCTTTCTGCGCGGTATCCCGTTTGTGCAGGTGCCGACAACGCTTCTTGCGGCGGTGGACTCATCTGTCGGAGGAAAGACGGCGATAAACCTCAGCGCAGGAAAGAATCTTGCAGGCGCTTTTTATCAGCCTTGCCTTTGCCTGTGTGATACGGATATCATAAAGAATCTGCCCGAGGATATTTTTGCCGACGGTATGGCAGAGGTCATAAAATACGGAGCTATAAAGAGCGTCAGGGTGCTTGAGCTCATAAAGCTCGGCGCATATGAAAACCTTGAAGAAATAATTGCAGAGTGCGTCAGGATAAAGCGCGACGTTGTGTCGGAGGATGAGTTTGATACAGGTCTTCGCCAGCTCCTCAATTTCGGGCACACTCCTGCCCACGCAATCGAGAAGCTCTCGGGCTTTGAGATTTCCCATGGAAAAGCAGTTGCCGCAGGTATGTGCATTATGGCGCGTGCGGCTGAGAATATGGGGCTTTGCGACAAAGGCATCGCCGCAGAGACAGAGGAGCTCTGCCGCGCTTTCGGCCTTCCGACCTCCTGCGTTTTTTCGCCTGAGGCGATGGTTGAGGTTGCAATGTCCGACAAAAAGCGGGGCGCCGGCGGCATAACGCTTGTAGTGCCGAAAACGCGCGGTGAGAGCGTGTTGCGCAAGGTACCTGATTGCGAGATTATAGAATTTTTTGCAAGCGGTGCGGAGGAAAGAAAATGATTGCAAAGGTAACCTGCAAAAATCCGCACGGCGTGATAGAGGTCATACCGTCAAAATCCGTTGCACACAGGCTTCTCATCTGTGCCGCACTTTCGGATAAGGATACGGAAATTGTATGCCCTGCATCGTCGCTCGATATTGCGGCGACGGCGAGGTGCCTCGAAAGTCTCGGTGCGCAGATAACGGAAAAGGATGGCGTGTATCGTGTCAGCCCGATAAAGAAGAGGGAAGAGGCTGAGCTTTTCTGCGGAGAAAGCGGAAGTACGCTAAGGTTTCTCATACCTGTTGCGGCGGCGCTCGGAGGAAGAATTACCTTCACAGGTGAGGGGAGGCTTCCGACACGTCCGTGCTCGCCGCTGACGGAATGCCTGAAGGCGCGTGGCGCAGGAATTGAATATGATGGGGCTCTTCCTCTCATAACGCTCGGAGGGCTCCTTCCCGGGCACTTCACGATTGCCGGAAACATAAGCTCGCAGTTTATAACGGGACTCATCTTTGCGCTTCCGCTGCTCTCCGGCGACAGCGTCATTGACATAACGGGGAAGATTGAATCTCTCCCATATATAAATATAACCCTGCAGGCAGTGCGCGAATTCGGAATCATTGCCGAATTTGAAGGGAACAAAATCAGGATTCCCGGCAACCAGAAATATGTTTCTCCCGGAAGGCTCACCGTTGAGGGGGATTGGTCAAACGCTGCGTTCTGGGCGTGCCTCGGTGCGCTCTCGGAGGAGGGAATTACCGTCAGCGGTGTCAGGAAGGAAAGCCTTCAGGGCGATCGCGCGGTTATGGATATCCTTTCGCGCTTTGGCGCAGAGGTCATACAGGGTGAGGATTTTATCAGCGTCAGGAGAAAGAATCTCACTGCGGTCAGGATAGACGCCTCGGAGATACCGGATCTTGTTCCTGTGCTGACGGTTGTGGCAGCGGTTGCAAACGGTGAAACGCTTATATACAACGCATCGCGTCTCAGAATCAAGGAGAGTGACAGAATCGAATCGACGGTTGCGATGCTCAGAGCTCTCGGCGCAAGCGCAGAGCCGACGAGTGACGGTATCCGTGTTTTCGGAAAGCGTGCGCTTGCGGGCGGCAAGGTCGATTCATACAATGACCACAGAATAGCAATGAGTGCCGCTGTAGCGGCGGCGGTTGCGGAAAATGCGGTCGAGATATGCGGCGCTGAAGCGGTCAGGAAATCATATGGCGATTTCTTTGAAAAATATGAAGAGCTCGGCGCGAGCGTGGAAAGAAAAGAGGTGCAGGAAAAATGGCATCACAAATCGGCGAAAAACTGAAGGTTTCAATATTCGGGCAGTCTCATTCCGAGGCGATAGGCGTTGTTATAGACGGCCTGCCTGCAGGCTTTGAGATTGATATGGAAAAGCTCCGCGCATTTATGTCGCGCCGCGCTCCCGGTGCAGGTGCACACACAACCTCGAGAAAGGAAGCTGACCTTCCGCGCTTCATATCCGGAGTTGTTGACGGAATTACCTGCGGAAGCCCTGTGTGTGCGATAATTGAGAACACGAACACGCGCTCGAAGGATTATTCAAATCTCCGCGAAACTCCGAGACCGGGGCACGCGGATTATACAGCGTTTATAAAATACGGCCTCGCCCACGACATACGCGGCGGCGGACATTTTTCGGGAAGGCTCACGGCGTGCCTTTGCATCGCAGGCGGCATATGCCTCCAATATCTCGAAAGCCGCGGCATAAGAATTGCGGCGCACGTATCAGAGATTGCAGGCGTCTGCGACAGAGCGTTTGATCCCGTTTCTCCGGAGCTTTCAGAGGTGCTCGGAGATGCGCCGATTGCGGTGCTCGATGCCTCTGCAGGCGAGCGGATGATGAAGGAAATTCTCGCGGCAAAGGCAGAGCTTGATTCCGTCGGCGGTGTTGTCGAATGTGCTGCAATCGGTGTTCCGGCAGGGATAGGCGAGCCGATGTTCGATGGGATTGAAAACAATATTGCAAAGACAGTATTCGGTATTCCTGCTGTTAAGGGTATAGAATTCGGAGCGGGCTTTTCCGCGGCAAGAATGCGCGGAAGCGAGAATAACGATGAGTTCTGCATTATCGGAGACGAAGTCAGGACGAAGACAAACAACCACGGCGGTGCGCTCGGCGGCATAAGCTCGGGCCTTCCCATAATTTTCAGGGCGGCAATAAAGCCGACGCCGTCAATCGCAAGGCCTCAGGCGAGCATATCCCTTTCAAAGAGCGAGGAAAAGACGCTTGAGATAGTCGGCAGGCACGATCCGTGCATAGTGCCGCGCGCTGTTCCTGTTATGGAAGCGGCGATGGCGATAGCGATATGTGATATGATAATATAAAAATTGCAGATAATCCGGTGTATTTGAAATTTGAAAGGAAGCGGTTAGGATGGATATCAAGGAACTTCGCGGTAATATTGACAGGATTGACGAGCAGCTCGTCGCACTCATCCGCGAGCGTATGGAGACGGCTGCAAAAATCGGCGAATATAAGAGGGAGAATAAGCTGCCGGTCTATGACCCATCGCGTGAGCGCGAGCTGTTTGACCGTGTCGCATCTCTTGCGGGCGATGAATTCGGCTCATATACAAGAGTTCTCTATTCGACAATGACAGACGTTTCACGCTCATATCAGAGAAAGCTGCTCGGCCGCAAGAGTGACCTTGCAGAAAAGATGCAGGCGGCGATTGACGCAACTGACAAGCTTTTCCCGACAGGCGGTGTCGTCGCGTGTCAGGGTGTTGAAGGTGCATATTCACAGCTCGCCTGCGAAAAGCTCTTCAAAAGCCCGAGCATTATGTATTTCCAGAGCTTTGAGGATGTTTTCCGTGCGGTTGACAAGAAGCTCTGCCGCTATGGCGTTCTGCCGATAGAGAACAGCACGGCAGGCTCCGTCAACAAGATATATGACCTTATGGCAAAATTCAAGTTCCATATCGTAAGGAGCGCACGCATTCAGGTCGGCCACGCACTTCTTGCAAAGCGCGGTGCTGAGCTTTCGGATATCAAGGAGATATATTCCCACGAGCAGGCAATCAGCCAGTGCAGCGAATTCCTCTCAGAGCATAAGGATATCAAGGTGAACATCTGCGAGAACACAGCGGTTGCCGCACGCCTCGTTGCGGAGAGCGACAGAACGGATATCGCGGCGCTCTCTTCCCCCGGCTGCGCTGAGCTCTATGACCTTGCAACTCTCCGCGATAATGTCTGTGACCACATCGGAAACTATACGCGCTTTATCTGTATTTCAAAGGGGCTTGAGATTTATCCGGGTGCTGACAAGACGAGCATTATGATGAAGATTCCCCATAAGCCGGGCTCACTCTATCGCATTATGGCGCGTTTCAATGCTTTGGGGCTCAACCTCGAAAAGCTCGAAAGCCGCCCGAAGCCGGGAAGCGATTTTGAGTTTATGTTCTATTTCGATATCGGCGCATCAATCTATGCACCTGAGCTGTTTGAGCTTGTGTGTGAGCTTGAGGACGATCTTGACGGCTTCAAATATTTCGGAAGCTACAGTGAGATAATGTAGAAAAACAACAACCGAAAGGCATTTTGCCTTTCGGTTGTTTTGATAAAGATTACAAGTATAAAGAATCAGAGCTTATTGAACATCGATGCAGGAACTGTGCATATGGGGCAGGTATAGCCCTCGGGAAGCTCCTCCTTGTTCTCGATATATCCGCAGATGCTGCACTTCCAGCCTGACGGCGCAGCTTCCTCTTCAACATAGGTCGGCGCGTTTTTCGGGCTTGTTCCCTTTTTGACCTTGTGGTAGTAGGCATAGGTCATCGGCTCGCCGCTGTTCAGCATATCGGCATCGGCAACCTCACCGAGGAAGACTGTGTGGGTTGCGGTTTCCATTGTATCGATAACCTTGCAGACGATATAGCAGAGCGCGCCGGAAGGTATGCGAAGCCCCGATTTTTCGACGCTTGCAACAAGACTGAATTTGTCGACATCGCGGCTTGATTTGAAGCCGAAAGTGCCGATTACAGATTGATCGATATCCTCGGGAAGAACAGAGATTGCAAAAACTCCGCTCGATCTGATTGCGCCGTTGGTGTAGTTGTCGTGGTTTATTGAAACAGCGATTGTTGCAGGCGAGCTCGTTATCTGCATTGCACTGTTTGCAACACAGCCTACATCGCGCCCTGCATCCTTTGAGGATATGACATAGACGCCATATGACATATTTCTGATTGCATTCTTGTTCATATCAAAAACTCCTTCTATGAAAGCATTTTATGAAAAATCCCCCCGACCGAACGGGCGGAGGGATAAACACGTCGATAATTAATAGTTTGTCTTAAGAAGCTCAAAATATGCCTTCGGATGAGCGCAGACCGGGCAGAGCTCGGGTGCGTTGCTTCCGACATGGATATGTCCGCAGTTTGAGCACTGCCATACAGCATCGCCCTCACGCGAGAACACAGCGCCTGTCTCGACATTGGAGAGGAGCTTGCGGTATCTTGCCTCGTGCTCTTTTTCGATAGCGCCGACAGCATCGAAGAGATATGCTATTCTGTCAAAGCCCTCTTCTCTTGCTTCCTTTGCCATTGTGGCATACATATCTGTCCACTCATAGTTTTCACCCTCTGCAGCATCGAGAAGGTTTATTGTTGTTGTGGGAATCTCGCCATCGTGGAGGAACTTGAACCAGAGTTTTGCGTGCTCTTTTTCGTTGTTTGCCGTCTCTGTGAAGATGGCGGCAATCTGCTCATAGCCCTCTTTTTTTGCCTTGGAGGCATAATAGGTATACTTGTTTCTTGCCTGGCTCTCGCCGGCAAAGGCTGCCCAAAGATTTGCTTCTGTCTTGGATCCCTTAAGATTCATAAAAAAACACCCTTTCATATATAAAATAACAGTTTACTTTTGGTTGATAATATAGTATCATATAGATAAAAGAAATTCTGTTGCATTTGCAACAAGGAGTTGTAAAAATTGACAATAGAGGAAATTTTTCTCTTCGACGGAATCGAAGAAGCTGACAAAAAAAGAATGATAAGCTGCTTCAACATACGCCGCCAGAAATTTGATGTCGGTGAGACCGTGTGTGACTTTGACAAGAACGGCGACATCATCGGAATAATAATGTCCGGAAATATTTCTCTTGCGCGCAACGATATCGCAGGAAACCGCGTTGTGCTCGAAAATCTTTCGGAAAACGATGTTTTCGGTGAGATGATAGCGTTTTCCGATGAAAACGACCGCGGAGTATATGCTGTTTGCGAGAAAAAATGCGAGATTGCGTTTATGATGTATGAGCATATCTCGAAGCGTTGCCAAAACGCCTGCCATTGTCATACGATTGCAGTTGAGAATATGTTCCGCGTCGTCACGAAAAAGGCGCAGAGGCTTTCCGAGCGCATCGAGATTCTCAGCAACCGCTCCATACGCGAAAAGCTTCTCAGCCTGTTTATGATATATTCTCAGCGCGAGGGGCGCGATGTGTTTGAGCTTCCGTTCTCACTTTCCTATCTTGCGGAATATATCTGTGCAGACCGCAGCGCGATGATGCGTGAGATAAGGAAAATGAGCGACGAAGGGCTTATAAGAACAGACAGAAGAAAGATTGAGCTGCTGCATTGATATGAAAAAAATCCATACAGATATAAAAATATACGGAATCGTGCAGGGGGTCGGATTCCGCCCGTTTGTGCACAGGCAGGTGTCCGTGCTCGGGCTTTCCGGTTTTGTACGCAACACCTCATATGGCGCGGAGATTTCGGTCGAAGGAGACGAGCCGGCGGCAGAGAGCTTTCTGAAATCGCTTGAAACAGATGCTCCGAAGCTTTCATTCATCGAAGCAGTAAAGGTTGAAAAATCCGATTCGCTGCGTGGGTATACAGGGTTTGAAATCCGGACAAGCGAGAGAGGGAGAGCGCGAAGAACGCTCATTTCACCCGATGTCGCGATATGCCCCGATTGCCTCGCAGAGCTTTCTGACCCTCGGGACAGAAGATATGAATATCCGTTTATAAACTGCACGAATTGCGGTCCGCGCTTTACCATAACCCGTGATATCCCATATGACCGCAAAAACACGACGATGGCGCCGTTTCCGATGTGTGAAGCCTGCGCCTCGGAATATGAGAATATAGAGGACCGCCGCTACCACGCACAGCCCGATTGCTGCCCGATCTGTGGGCCGCGCCTGCAGTTTTTCGGCGAAGATGGGACGGAGCTTCCGGGTGAGGCGATTTCCCTGACGAAGGAATATATAAAACAGGGGAAAACAGTCGCCGTCAAAGGGCTTGGCGGAATACATCTCGCCTGCCGCTGCGACAGCGCAGAGGCTGTCAGAAGGCTCAGGGAGAGAAAACGGCGCGATGAAAAGCCATTTGCCATAATGTGCCGCGATGTTTTTGAAGCAAGGCGATATGCGGATATTTCCGCAGATGAGGAAAGGCTTCTCACATCCCACCAAAGGCCGATTGTCCTGCTTCGGAAAAAGGAAAAGGGATCGCTTTCCTATATTAGCGAAAACAGCTATGTCGGAATAATGCTGCCGTATACGCCTGTGCATTATCTCCTTCTTTCGGGCGAAATAAAAAGCCTTGTTATGACGAGTGCCAATATTTCCGATCTGCCGATTATATATAAGGACAGTGATGCACTGAAGCTGCTTTCGGGCGTTGCCGATGCATTTCTGCTCAACAACAGGGAAATACACGTGCGCTGCGACGATTCGCTTATGTATGTATACGGCGGACGCGAATATTTCCTGAGGAGAAGCCGCGGCTATGTGCCCTATCCCGTGTGTACGGAAACGGAGCTTCTGCCGATTCTTGCCTGTGGGGCAGAGCAGAAGGCGTCTTTTGCAATCACGAGAGACAGCCACATATTCCCGAGCCAGCATATCGGAGATCTCAAAAATCTCGAAACTCTTGAAAACTATGAAGCAAACATTTTGCATTTTGAAAATATATTTGATATAAAGCTGAAATTTATTGTGTGTGATATGCACCCGGACTATATGTCAACTGAATATGCCACAGAGCGTGCACGGCTTATGGGCGTGCCGCTTTTCCGCGCACAGCATCACCACGCGCATATGTGCTCGTGTATGGCTGACAACGGCTGTGCGGAGAAATGTATCGGTATCGTCTGGGACGGCACGGGATATGGCGCGGACGGGAAAATATGGGGAGCAGAAATGCTCGTCGGCGATTTTTCGGGCTTTTCGCGGAAAGGCACGATTCTCCCGATAAGGTTGCCCGGAGGCGACAGGACAACAAAGGAGCCGTTCCGCGTTGCTGCTTCGCTGCTTGACAGCGCAGGCCTTGCCTGTGATGAGAGGATAAAGGCTCACCTCGATTCGGGCATCAACTGCCCTGAGGCGACGAGTATGGGGCGCTTGTTTGACGGCGTTTCCGCGCTTCTCGGTATCGTCACGCACGCATCCTATGAGGGACAGGGCGCTGTGCTGCTTGAGGCCGCGGCACAGGAGGATGTCCTGCGCGAATATCCATATTCAGCAGAGAAGCAAGACGGAATTTATGTCTTTGATTGGCGCGAAATGATATGCGCGATAGAAAGAGATAAGGAAAACGGAGCTTCGCGAGGCGAAATTGCGGCGGCTTTTATGAACACGCTCATAAGCTTTGCGGCATTTGCGGCGAAAAGGATATCCGAGGAAACGGGGATAAAAACCGTCGCGCTCTCGGGCGGAAGCTTTCAGAATATGTATGTTTTAAAGCGCCTTGAAAAAAGGCTTTCTGAAGAAGAGCTGTGTGTGCTCATACACAGAAGAGTATCCTGCAACGATGAGGGGATAAGCCTCGGGCAGGTGATGATTGCTCAGGCGAAGGCAGAAGCTCATAGCCTTGAAGGCAGAGATTAAAGGTTTACGGAGGAAAATGTTATGTGTCTTGCAATACCGCTTATGATAGCGGAAATAAACGGAAATGATGCAATAGGCGAGAGAAGCGGAATCCGCCGCAAAATCCGCCTCGATTTCATAGAGAACCCGAAGGTCGGGGAATATGTCATTGTTCACGCAGGCTTTGCCATAGAGCGCCTTGGCGCAGATGAGGCAAAAGCTTCTATCGCAGCGGCAGAGGAGGTTGAAGATGAGCTCAGAAAGCTTTGATGCAAAAGCTCTCCTTTCGGAGATAGCGAAGATGAATGTCGGCAGAATAAAGCTTATGGAGGTCTGCGGCACACATACGATGGCGATTGCAAAATCAGGTCTGCGCTCGGCTCTTCCGGAAAACATAAAGCTTCTTTCCGGGCCGGGGTGCCCTGTATGTGTCACGCCGCCTGAGGTCATAGATGCAATTCTTGAGCTTGCGCTGCGCGATGATGTCATCATTGCAACCTATGGCGATATGATAAAGGTGCCGGGGAGCGTTCACGGCAAAAACCTCGCAACTGCCCGTGCGCTCGGCGCGCGTGTCGAGGTTGTGTATTCGCCTCTTGATGCGCTTACCGTTGCGGAGGAAAATCCTCAGAGTGAGGTTGTTTTCCTCGGTGTTGGGTTTGAGACGACGGCTCCGGGAACGGCCGCGGCAATAGGCGAGGCATATGAAAGAGGCATTGTGAATTTTTCTGTGCTTTCGATGCTCAAAACGGTTGAGCCTGCGCTCCGTGCGCTTATTGCAGACGATGATTTTGAGGTTGCGGGGTTCCTTTGCCCCGGTCACGTCGCGACAATCATCGGCGAGGGCGGCTTTGGCTTTCTTGCCGAGGAGTTCGGTCTGCCCTGTGTAATCGGCGGATTTGAGCCGGGTGAAATTCTTTTGGCGGTATATAAAATTCTGAAGCAGATAGAAGAGGGAAAGCCGAAGATTGAAAACGCATATCCAAACGCTGTCAGAGCAGGCGGAAATCCGCTTGCGAGAAGGATGATAGATAAATACCTCGAGCCGCGCCGCGATATATGGCGTGGGCTTGGCGTGATTGAAGAAAGCGGCCTCGGCATCCGCGCGGAATATGCAGAATATGATGCTGAGCGCAAGTTTGATATAAAATATATAAAGAGCGATAAAAAGACACCCTGCCGTTGCGGAGAAGTCATCTGCGGAAAGCTTTTGCCGAATGAATGTCCTCTGTTTGGAAAGGTGTGCGTGCCTGAAAACCCCGTCGGTCCGTGTATGGTATCGGGCGAAGGGGCCTGCGCCGCGTGGTATAAATATGACGGTCAATAAAGGCAGGCCTTTATCGGAGAAGGGGACCGCCTGCGGTGGATAAGGAGTGGTTTACATTCGTAAAGGCGAAGAAAGGAAGTTTTTTATTATGGATGAAATTATAACACTTGATTATGGCAGCGGAGGGAAAAAGACCTCAGAGCTGATAGATAATCTGATAGTCAGAAATCTTCGCAACGATGCGCTTGCCGCTCTCGGTGACGGCGCGGTTCTTTTCGGCGCGGAAAAGCTGGTTTTCTCGACGGACAGCTTCGTCGTTTCTCCCGTGTTTTTTCCGGGCGGCGATATCGGTAAGCTCTGCGTGTGCGGAACGGTGAACGATGTTGCGATGTCGGGTGGAATCCCGAAATATTTAAGCCTTTCGTTTATTATTGAAGAGGGGCTTGCGGTTTCGGAGCTTGAGAGGATAATCCAGTCAATCGCAAAGACCGCGAAGGCTGCAGGCGTTTCTGTCGTAACGGGCGACACAAAGGTCGTCGAGCGCGGTCGCGGTGACGGAATATATATAAACACCGCAGGTATCGGTTTTCTTGCTCACGGCAATCTCACGCCTGATAATATATGTGTCGGCGATAAGGTCATTCTCTCGGGCACAGCCGGGGATCACGGCGCGGCCGTTATGCTTGCGAGAAATAAAAATCTTGTCGAGGGTGAAATACTCTCTGATTGTGCACCGCTCAACTCACTTTGTGAAAAGCTCTATGCGCTCGGCGATTCTCTCCGCGTATTGCGTGACCCGACGCGCGGCGGAGTCGCGACGACGCTATGTGAGTTCGTCGAAGGCAAAAGCTTTTCAATAGAGCTTGATGAAGCGGAAATCCCGGTCGCTCCTTCTGTTGCAAGCGCCTGCGATATTCTCGGGCTCGATCCGTTATACTGCGCCTGTGAGGGAAAGCTCCTCGCCGTCGTATCTCCGGATGCCGCGGACAAGGCTCTCGGAATTATGCACGCTACGGAAGAGGGTAAAGCCGCCGCGATAATCGGCGAAGTTGTCTCAGCAAGAGCAGGCAAGGTTATGGTGCGCGGAGAATTTGGCTCAAGAATCGTATCCAAGCTCACGGGTGCGCTTTTGCCGAGGATATGTTAATCCTTGAAATTGAATCTGGTTTTTTATGCAGAACGATGCAGAAATGTGAAAAAATAAACGATGTTTCGGCGCTTTTTGGGCTTTTCAAAAGTGCGAAGTTGTGCTATACTGTAGGGTGCGGAAGTTCGGGGAAAGAAAGCCCCTCGGTTTTCCGTAAAGGCTGTTATAATATCGTTTTTGCGATATGTGGCGGCATATTATGATTATAGTAAAATTATGTAGGTGAGGTGGAAAAATGCAAGAATACAAGAAAATCGAAATCACCAAGGACCAGATAGTACCGATTGCAGAGAAGATGCGCAAGGACGGCATCGCGCTCGCTATGATCCACGGCTTCATCAACGATGAGGGAAAGCCGAATGTTTCATACGAATACGAAGTCGGCAACGGCATCGAATCCTACACAGTGGACGGCGAAAGTGTTCTGCCGTCGATCGCTCCTATCTATGACCTCGGTGCAGAGTGGCCGGAGCGCGAGCTCGTCGAGCTTATGGACATCACATTTGAGGGACTTGATACCTCAAAGCGCCTCTTTATGCCCGACAGTATGCTCGACGGTCAGGGTCAGATCATAGTTACACCTATGGATGAACTCATAGATAAAGCTCACGGAAAGAAAGGGGAATAACATATGAGCTATATTGTTCCTATCGGACCGTACCATCCGGCGCTTGAAGAGCCTGTTCACGCGCGTCTCTACACAGACGGTGAGCAGATAACCGACGCTGAGGTGTTTATCGGTTACAACCACAGAGGAATTGAAAAACTGGCGATGCAGAAGAACTTCATCCAGACGATAACGCTCGTTGAGCGTGTCTGCGGAATCTGCTCGCATTCCCACGCACTCGGTTATGCTATGGCGCTCGAGAACATCGCACAGATGAATGTTCCGAAGCGCGGCCAGTATATCCGCGTTATTATGAACGAGCTTGAGAGACTTCATTCTCATTATCTCTGGCTCGGAATTGCGCTTCACCTTGTCGGGCATGACAGCCTTTTCATGCATTGCTGGAATGACCGCGAAGCGATTATGGATATTCTCGAAGAAATCTCGGGCAACCGCGTAAACTACGGAATGGTAACAATCGGCGGTTCACGCCGCGATATCGACGATGACAAGAGAAGAAATGTTCTTGAGATGCTCGACAAGATCGAAAAGTCGATGATCCGTCTCCGCGATATCCTTCTCTCCGACAAGACGGTTGCGCTCCGTACACAGGGCGTCGGCGTGCTCACGACAGAGGATTCAATCCGCATCGGTGCTGTCGGCCCCCATGCAAGAGCATCGAATGTTGCGGTTGACGTCAGAAAGGACTCACCCTATATCTGCTATGAGGACTTTGAGTTTGACAAGGCAGTATACCACACCTGCGACGTCTTCTCACGTGTTGTCATCCGTGTTCTTGAAAACTTTGAGAGTATCAAGATCATCCGTCAGGCTCTCGAAATGCTCCCGACAGGCCCGATCAATCTCGGTGTCAAGATTCCGAAGATTCCGGCAGGCGAATATATGGTTCGCCACGAAGCTCCGCGCGGCCAGCTCTGCTATAAGGTCGTAACAGACGGCAGCGAGTTCAACAAGCGCGTCAGCATCCACGTGCCGACCTTCAAGACAGCGCCGACGATTCCGACAATGCTGCGCGGCAACTCCGTTGCAGATGCAGGTCTCATCGTCGCAAGTATCGACCCGTGCTTCTCTTGTATGGACAGATAAGCCATGCACGAGCTTGCGATTACGGAAGGCATTATCGAAGCGGCTGTTCCCGAGGCCGAGCGCCACGGCGCAAAGAAGATTCTTGAAATACGCCTCAAGATAGGCGAGCTTTCGGGCGTTCTTCCCGAATGTATTCAGGAATATTTCAACATTGCAAGCCGCGGCACAATCGCAGAGGGTGCGCGTCTTTCGGTCGAGAAAATCCCGATTACCATCCGTTGTAATGCGTGTGGATATGATGGGGAGATCCCGAAACGGAAGATTCACTGCCCGGTGTGCGACAGCGCTGAGATAAAGCTTCTCTCCGGCCGTGAATATTATGTCGACAGCCTGGAGGTTGAATAATGGAAATTAAAATTGTAAAACAGATTCTCGAATGGAACGAGGACGTGAGCGACGCAGTCAAGGCGACGCTTTCTGAAAAGAAGGTATGTCTTGTGAATGTTATGGGCTCGCCCGGTGCCGGGAAAACAAGCCTCATAACAGATATCATAAACCGTCTGCGCGATACCTTGCGCATCGGCGTTATCGAGGGTGATATCGCCGGCGCCATCGATGCTGACAAGATAGACAAGATGGGCATTCCCGTCGTACAGCTTCAGACTGACGGCGCGTGCCACATCGAGGCGATGTCGATTCAGCATATGCTTTCGTTCTTTGATCTGGAAAATATTGATGTTCTCTTTGTCGAGAATATCGGAAATCTTGTCTGCCCTGCCGAGTTCAACATCGGCGAGGATTTCAGGGTAGCAATACTCAGTGTTCCCGAGGGGGATGACAAGGTTGAGAAATATCCGCTCATGTTTGCGACGACAGATGCGCTCGTTATGAACAAATACGATATGCTTCCGTATTTTGAGTTCGACGACAAAAGAGTCGAGCAGAATGTGCTGGATTTAAACGGCAAGGCAAAGGTCTTCCGCGTTTCGACAAAAACAGGCGAAGGCGCGGCGGAGTTTGCTTCATGGCTCTCCGAAAGGATTGCCGTAAAAATAAAAAGTTAAGTTGGGGGTGTTCCTTTGAAAAAGACAAAATTTTCAGCTTTTCTGTCAACCGCCATCGTATGCTATATCTTCTGGCTGTTGATAACGGGGCAGATAGCCTCGATCTTCACAGGCGGTGCCTCAATGCAGGTTCTCCTTGCAGGCGCTGTTGTCAGCGTCATCACCGCGCTTTTCTCCGCACGCTTTTTCATCCACTCAAAGGCATTCTGGCTCTTTAATCCGTTGAGATTCATAATCTGGGTTTTCTATTGCCTCATAATCTTCATGTGGGAGCTTACAAAGGCAAATATCGATGTTGCGCTCCGCGCATTCGGTTTCAAGAAGATAAACCCGGGTATCGTCAAGATTGAAACAGAGCTCAAGAGCGAGTATGCTCAGTCGATGCTTGCGAACTCCATCACGCTCACACCGGGCACAATCACGATGGACATTGCTGAAGGAAACGGTAAGACATATTATTATATCCATTGGATCGACGCCTCGACAGATCATATTGATGAGGCAGGCGACAACATCAAGGGTACAATGGAAAAATGGATAAGGAGGATATGGGAATAATGGACGTGCTCGTATTTTTTGCAATATGCTTTGTTGTTCTCGCACTGTGCCTCTGCTACCGCCTCATCAAGGGACCGAGCGTTGTTGACCGCGCAATAACGGCTGACAGCATCGACATCCTCGCCGATATGGCGCTTATCCTCTTCGCTCTTCACAGCGGCAGAAGCATCTATCTCGACATTGCGATGGTAACGGCAGTTCTCGGCTTCATCGGCTCCGTTATGGTATCGCGTTATTTGGAGGGCAGATTATGATTTATGCAATATATGTTCTCATAGGCCTGAGCGTCCTCTTCGCTCTTGCAGGCGTTGTTGGTATGCTCCGCTTCCCGGATTCCTTCTGCCGTATGCAGTCGAGCACAAACATCTCGACCTTCGGCGTTCTCGGAGTAATCCTTGGCGGCGTGCTCTGGTCCATCTTTGTGTTTGACACTCCCGATTGGGCGATGGCTGTAAAGCTTCTTGTCATGGGTGTGTTCTACATAATAACAAGCCCGATTGCAGGCCATGCAATCGCAAAGGCGGCATATAAGAAGGGTGTCCGCCCGGAAAAGGAAATGGTATGTGACAAGTATGGGGAGGATTTGGAAAATGCAGATTGATCTCGTATTTATTCTCAACACGCTTGTAATGATAGGCGTTCTCGTTTCGGCATCCGTTGCGGTATTCTCGAAGAAGGTGCTTTCCTCCGTCATCGCGCTTGGCGTTACAGGTGCATTTATGGCGCTTGAGTTCATTCTTCTCCACGCTCCCGACGTTGCGATTGCAGAAGCAGCCGTCGGCGCAGTTCTTGCGACAACAATCTTTGTTATCGCTGTCAGAAAAACAACAGGTAAGGGGGACGAAGAGAAATGAAAGCAAAAAGAATAGTCGCAATTATCTCCCTTCTCGTCATCCTTGCAGCAGGCCTGTTTGCGGTTCTCAACGCATATACGCTTCCGCGTGCATATGACGGCAAGGATGCTGCAGGCAACGCTATAGATGTTGTCGAGCTCTATGAGAATCCGACAAACTATGATGTGTCAGATGCAGATGGCATTGCAGACATTATAGTAAAGCAGAATCTTGAGAAAACAATGGCTGCAAACAATGTTGCCGCAGTTGTTTTTGACTTCCGTGGCTTTGACACACTCGGTGAGTCGTTCATCCTTCTCACCTCTATTGCAGGTGCATTCGTCATCCTTGCAAAATCACACAAGAAAAAGAAGGAGGATGAGCAGTAATGAAATTCAAAAAAGGTCTTGCTGAAAAGAATGTCATTATGAAGTGTGGCGCAGATATGATGCTCCCGTTCGCGGTTGTTTTCGGTATCTACATCATCCTCTTCGGCACGGTTTCTCCGGGCGGTGGATTCCAGGGCGGCGTTATGGTTGCGGCTGCTGCGGTCCTTCTCTATCTTGCATATGGCTATAACACAGCAAAACAGGCTATCAACACAGAGGTTCTTCGCGTGGGTGAGGCTTGCGGTGCAACGCTCTATGTCATTCTCGGTCTCTGCGGTCTTTTTGTGGGCGCAAACTTCTGCCGCAATATCTTCTTTGATAACGGCGCAGTCGGCGATCTCATCAGCGCAGGTACAATCACATTTATGGGTTATTCGGTCGGCTTCAAGGTTCTCACAGGTGTCGGATTCCTCCTTCTCCTTATGATGAGCCTTCTCGCTCCGGACAATGACGATGAAGAGGAGGAAGAAGAATAATGATAATAGTAAACTATGTCGTTGCAGTTCTGCTTCTTGTCCTCGGGCTCTATGCAGTCTGCACTCAGAAAAATCTCATCAAGGTTGTTCTCGGCCTCGGCATCATCGACTATGGCATAAATCTTCTCATAGTCAGCATCGGCTGGAACGATGGCGGCACAGCTCCGATTTTCACAATCTCCGATCTTATAAACGGAGTATCGAGCAATTTCTTTGTTGACCCTGTTCCTCAGGCTCTCACACTCACCTCGATTGTTATCGGTGCCTGCGTTGACGCAATGGCTCTTGCTCTTGTAATTATGATCTATCGTAAATACAAGACAATCAATTCTGATGAAGTAAGGAGGATTCGCGGATAATGTTTGACTTCCTTACAATTGATTTTGTCCGTCATTTCCCGGTAATTGCAGTTATGGGTCTTTTCCTCTGCGCTTTCCTCGTGGAAATCTTCGGTGCAAAGAATAAGTATATCAGAAACACAATCGTTCTCGTTGCGGCATTCGGCGCGTTTGCGCTCATCACAAGCCTTGTCAAGCCCGTTCTCTTTGATGGCGAGATTCTCGCTTATTGGATGGGTAACTGGGAGCCTGTGAGCGGATATGCAATCGGTATCGGCTATGAGATAGATGCGCTCAATATGTTCTTCGCGCTTTTAGTCGTAACAACGATTCTTCTTGCTGCTATCTACTCAATCAAGTATATGGCACGCGATCACCACCTCGGCCACTACTACACACTGTTCCTTATGCTCTCGGGCTCGGTGCTCGGTCTTGTCCTCACAGGCGACATATTCAATATGTTCGTTATGATAGAGATTATGACCTTTGCATCCGTTGCGCTCACAGCATTCCGCAACAACAAGTTCGGTTCTCTCGAGGCTGCTTTCAAATATCTCATCATCGGCTCGATCGGCTCTTCGATGACTCTTGCAGGTATTGCGCTTTTATATGCACAGTGCCACACTCTCAATATGGCTCAGATTTCCGCAGTTCTCGGAAGCGGCGCGCTTTCGCCGACAAGCATCTGCGCATTCGCTCTTATGTTTGCGGGCTTTGGCGTCAAGTCCTATATCGTTCCGTTCCATGCACCTGCTGCTGATGCTTATATGACAGCTCCGACATCCATTTCGATGGTATTCTCGGGTATGGTCAACAAGGCAGGCGTCTACGGTATGATCAGACTTGTATATGTCATCTTCCGTGCAATGGATATCACCCCGATTCAGCTGTTCCTTGTGACCTTCGGAACAATAACAATGTTTATCGGCGTCACAATGGCTCTTGCTCAGCACGATTTCAAGCGTCTTCTCGCTTTCCATAGTATCTCGCAGATCGGCTATGTCATCACAGCGGTTTCGCTCTGCACAGCTCTCGGTCTCGAGGCAGGTCTCTTCCACGCTATGAACCACACGCTCTTCAAGGGGCTCCTGTTCCTCACTGCAGGCGCAGTTCTCTATGCCGCAGGCACAACAGACCTCGACAAGCTCGGCGGTCTTGCAAAGAAGATGCCTAAAACAGCTGTCTGCTTCCTTATCGGTGCATTCTCAATCTCCGGTCTTCCGCCGTTCAATGGCTTTGCATCAAAGTGGATGATCTATCAGGCAACGTTTGAAAAGGCAACAACCACAGGAAACTTCGCATATGCGTTTGTTACGGTTGTCGCCCTCGTCGTTTCGGTTATGACTCTTGCATCCTTCATCAAGGTTACTCAGGCTGTGTTCTTCGGCCAGCTTCCGGCAAACCTCCGCGATGTCAAGGAAGTTCCGCTCCTTATGAGAATTCCGATGTGGATTATGTCTGCGCTCTGTATTCTCACAGGTGTGTTCTATAATTTCGTTCAGCAGCATATCCTCGTGCCGGCTGCAAACGCAGCATTCGGCGTCACAAAATACATAGACAGTATGATGGGTGAGGGAACGGCTGCAGCAAGCGGAATTTCGGATTATGCAGTGCAGGGCGTTGAAGGAATCGTAAGCATCTGGAATCCGAAACTCTGGCTCATTCTCTTCGCAATTGTCCTCATCGCAGTGTTCATCGTCATCCTCACAGGTGACAACACTCGCGGCCGCGTTCTTGAAAAGAGCGAGGAGGATTCGGAGGATGGCAAATATGCAACATTCTTCGGCGGCGAAAAGAGCGCACATTCCCATGTTTCGGGCTCAGACCTCTTCTGGGGCTTCAAGCACGATTTCAAGGGCTATTTCAAGTTCATTCAGGGAATGCACTCAGGTGTTGTCAACGACTATGCTCTCTGGGTGGTCGTCGGTGCGGCTCTCATCGTTGTGTTTATGTTTGCAACATTTATGTTTATATAAGGAGGTGAGTGAAAGTGTTGGATATAATTATTAATACAATTAAGAACGCAGGGTTCGTTCTCGTTTTCCCGGGAATACTCTTCGTTTCAATCGCAGGACTTTTGCTCGCCGGTATTGACAGAAAAGTTCTTGCACGTATGCAGAAGAGAAAAGGCCCGCCGATTCTTCAGCCGGTATATGATTTCTTCAAGCTTATGGGAAAAGAGACAATCATTCCGCATGAAGCAAATAAGACGGCATTCCTCGGCGCTCCGATAGTCGGCTTTGTGAGCCTTGTCGTCATTATGCTGTTCCTTCCGATTGCCGGATTTGAAGCTCCGTTCGGAATAGAGGGAGATCTCGTCATAATCCTCTATCTCCTCACAATCCCGGCAGTTGCTCTCATAATCGGTGGCTCGGCATCGGGCTCGCCCTTTGCAGGCATCGGTATTTCCCGTGAGATGGTTGCAATGATGGCATATGAGCTTCCGCTCGTAATCGTCCTGCTCTCGGTTGCAAAGGTCGCAGGCGGCGATTCTCTTGCATTCTCGCTCAATACGATAATTGATGCACAGGCAGGCGGTGAACTCTTCATAACAAAATGGCAGCTCATTCCGGCAGTGCTCGCAATGCTCCTCGTCATCCCGGCAGAGGTCGGCACACAGCCGTTTGACGTTGCAGAGGCAGAGACGGAAATCTGCGAAGGTCCGCTCGTTGAATACAGCGGCGCTCCGCTTGCAATGTTCAAGCTCAACACAGCGATAAAGATGTTCATCATGACAGCGCTCTTCTCGGTGCTGTTCCTTGGCGGCATCAACCTCGGCATTGAAGGCTGGTATGGAATCGTTCTCAATGTCGTCGTGCTCTTCGCTGCATGCGCAGTGCTCACAATTCTCTGTATGACACTTATTCACGCAATATGTGCACGTCTTAAGATTGAGCATATGTTCAAATTCTATTGGACGGTTGTTACCGCTCTTGCGGCAATCAGCCTGATCCTTGTATGGATATTCTGAGGAGGGAGGATTTAATATGTTTAAGAAAATGATAGCAAAGAGCATGGCTAAATCCCCCTGGATTTACCACGTTAACACAGGCTCCTGCAACGGCTGTGATATCGAGCTCGTCGCAGTGCTCACACCGCGCTATGATGCCGAGCGTTTCGGCTTCAAGCTCGCAGGAACACCGCGTCACGCTGACATCGTCGTCGTTTCCGGCCCGATAACAAGCCAGTCAAAGGAGCGTCTTATAAGAACACTCGAACAGGTTCCGGAGCCGAAGTGCGTTGTATCGATCGGTTCGTGCCCGCGTTCCTGCAACGTGTTCAAGGGCAGCTATTCCGTCGAAGGTCCGCTTGAAAAATACACACACGTAGACGTTTCAATCGCAGGCTGCACACCGAAGCCCGAAGCTATTATCGAAGGCCTTTATAAGGCTGCCGAGATTCTTGCAGAGAAGAGGGAGGCGATGAACAAATGAAATTCTCATTCCCGTTCTTAAAGGAAGCCATAGGCAACCTCTTTTCAAAGCCGAGCACTGTAAACTTCCCGAAGGTGCCGGTTGAAGCCGCCCCGAAATATCGCGGCAAAATCGCCTATTATCCCGATAAGTGTGTAAACTGCGGTATGTGTATCAAGGTTTGCTCGCCTATCGCAATCACAAGAACAAGTGAGGATGTGGCCGAGGGGGAGAAGATCACCTATGAGTTTGACCTCACCTCCTGCACCTTCTGCGGAATGTGCCAGGATTTCTGCTCGACAAAGGCTATCGAGCTCACGGGCGACTATCATATGGTAGCGACAGATCCTGAGGATCTCATCGTCCGCGGCTCACGCATCAAGAAAAAGGTCAGCGGCAAGCTCACCTGCGGCGATGCTTGCGTATATTGCACGCTTTGCGCAAAGCAGTGCCCCGAAGGCGCAATCACAGTTGACCGCGCAAACAAGACCTGGACTGTCGACGAGTCAAAGTGTGTCAAGTGCGGCATCTGTATCGACAAGTGCCCGAAGAAGTGCCTCTCGTTTGCTGAGGGCGCAGCAGAAGGCGTTGTCTGCAGTGACAGCTGTGTATACTGCACACTCTGCGCAAAGAAGTGCCCGGCTGAAGCTATCACGGTTGACCGCGCAAACAAGACGTGGAAAATTGACCGCGAGAAATGTACTCAGTGCGGCCTCTGCATTGAAGCCTGCCCGAAGAAATCTCTTTCGATGGGCCCGATAGAAGGTCCTTGCCCCGATGCGGCAGATGTTCCGGCTCCGACTCCGGTTGCACCTAAGGAAGAGAAAGCTGCTCCGGAAGCTCCGGCAAATGAAGGTAAGCTCACCTGCGGCGATGCTTGTGTATATTGCACGCTCTGCGCAAAGAAGTGTCCGGTAGAAGCTATCACGGTTGACCGTGAGGCAAAAACCTGGGCTGTTGATGAGGAAAAGTGCATCAAGTGTGGCGTTTGCGTCGAAAAATGCCCGAAGAAGTGCCTCTCCTTCAAGACAGAAGAATAAATGAAGCTTTTGAGAAGCTGCGGCAAGGCCGTAGCTTCTCATTGTATAACATTGAATTTTCACCTGATAGGAAAGAATTGTCAGGAATATACAGAGATATTCTTTGTTTTCGGAAAAAACACGAAAAGTTTTGATATCCCTATTGACTTTAGCAAAGTAAAGTGGTAAACTGTGAAAGTCACAATTTAAGCAAAGGAAGTGGAGCGTTATGGCAAGCTTTCGTTCTGAATCTCTCAATCGGCTCTTTGAGGCAATTCTGCGTCTTGAAAGCGTGGATGAGTGCTATAACTTTTTTGAAGATGTGTGCACTATAAACGAGGTGCAGGATATGGCTCAGCGCTTTGATGTTGCGCTTATGCTCGATGAGGGGCGCAACTATCAGACAATATCAAAGGAGGTAAACGTCTCAACGGCAACAATCAGCCGTGTGAGCCGCTGCCTCAACTATGGAAGCGGAGGCTACCGCACAGCTATAGATAAGCTCAGGGCTGCGGAGGAAAAAGAATAATGAATATCAGCGACAAGAATCTGAAAAACGAAGAGCGTGTGTCCTTTGCCCTTCGTGCACTTTATTCCAAATACGGATATGCTCAGTATAAGATGAGCAAGTTTGAGGAATATGACCTCTATGTGAGAAATAAGGATTTTCTAATTTCAGACGGCGTTATAACATTTACTGACACAAACGGGCGCCTTATGGCTCTGAAGCCTGACGTAACTCTGTCGATAATAAAAAACTGCACAGAAGCCGAAGGAACTGTGCAGAAGATGTATTATAATGAAAATGTATATCGCGTGTCGGGCAGCACGAAGTCCTTCCGCGAGATTATGCAGGTGGGGCTTGAATGTATCGGTGACATAGATGCATATTGCATTTCCGAGGTGCTCCTGCTTGCTGCGCGCAGCCTTATGACGATATCCGATGAATGGGTGCTTGATATTTCTCATCTCGGAATCCTCAACGATGTGATAGACGCACTTTGCCTCGATGAAACAGCAAAGCGTGAGGTTATCAAATGCGTCGGTGAGAAAAACCTCCACGAGGCAACACGCCTCTGCGGAGACGGCGAGGCGGCAGACAGGATCCGTGCGCTCATTTCGACCTATGGAAGCGTGAGAGAGGTAATTCCGCGTCTGCGCGATGCAGGCGTTTCCAAAGCGCATATAAAAGAGCTCGGGGATCTGACGGCGGCGCTTGATATGTATGGGCTTTCAAAGAACCTGCGCATTGATTTCTCCGTTGTTGACGATATAAAGTATTACAACGGAATCGTGTTCAAGGGCTATGTCCACGGCGTGCCGACGAGCGTGCTTTCAGGCGGACAATATGACAATCTGATGAAGCGTATGGGCAAAAAGGCAGGCGCAATAGGCTTTGCAGTCTATCTTGATCTGCTCGAGGGGCTTTCATCAAAGAGCGAAAAATATGACGTCGACACGCTTGTTATATATGATGAGAATGAGCCGGCCGAGAGCGTGGCTCAGACGGTTGCAAGAATAAGCGATACGGGCGCGTCTGTCGTTGCACAGCGCAGAGTTCCCGAAAAGCTGAGATACAAGAAGCTTATAAAGCTTTCAGACGGTGAGGTGACGGTGCTTGAAGACAATGCTTAATGTTGCTCTTCCGAAGGGAAGGCTCGGCGAAAAGGTATATGATATGTTTGCAAAGGCGGGTTTTGAGTGCCCGTCGATAAAGGAAGAAAGCCGCAAGCTGATTTTTGAAAACGAAAGCGCAGGCGTGCGATACTTCTGGGTAAAGCCATCAGACGTTGCGATATATGTAGAACGCGGCGCGGCTGATATCGGAGTTGCAGGAAAGGATATCCTGCTCGAATACTCCCCTGATGTATATGAGCTTTTTGATCTCGATATCGGCAAATGCCGTATGGCTGTTGCCGCTCCGAGCGATTTCCGCGACAACCCGGAAAAGACGCTCAAGGTCGCCACGAAATTTTCAAACATTGCCCAGCGCTATTATAGCTCAAAGGGCAGAGATATCGATATAATCCATCTCAACGGTTCAATCGAGATTGCGCCTATTCTCGGGCTTTCCGATGTAATCGTGGATATTGTCGAGACGGGCACAACACTCAAGGAAAATAACCTTGAGGTGTTTGAGACGATTGTCCCGATTTCCGCAAGGCTCATTGCCAATAAATCGAGCTTTATGTTCAAATCCGGGCAGATAGAAAAAATCGTCAATTCAATGAAAGATATGTAGGGGCAGATTGTAATGATAAAAATTCTGAAATACGGGGAGGTCGCAAAGGATGATATCTTTGCAAGATGTGAGGATATCGTTAACGTGGCCGACACAGTCTCCGCAATAATCGAAAACGTGCGCAAGCGCGGCGACGCGGCGCTCTATGAATATTGCGAGAGGTTTGACAGGGCGAAGCTTACAGCTCTTGAGGTAAGTGAGGCGGAAATAGATGAGGCGTTTGAGGCAGTTGATGAAAAGTTTATCGATATTCTCCGCCGTGCTGCAAAGAACATCAGGAAGTTCCATGAGCGCCAGGTGCGTACAAGCTTCATAATAAACGATGAAGACGGAATCGTCATCGGGCAGAAGGTTATCCCTGTTGACCGCGCAGGTCTCTATGTGCCGGGCGGCACAGCGGCATACCCTTCAACAGTGCTTATGGATTCAATCCCTGCGATTATCGCAGGTGTGCGCGAGGTTGTTATAACAACTCCTCCGGGTCCCGACGGAAAGATAAACCCCGTAATCCTTGCTGCGGCAAAGATTGCAGGAGTCAGCAGGATTTTCAAGGTCGGCGGCGCTCAGGCAATTGCGGCGCTTGCCTATGGAACAGAGAGTGTTCCGAAGGTTGATAAAATCGTTGGCCCGGGAAATGCTTTTGTAGCTGAGGCGAAGAAACAGGTTTTCGGCGCAGTTTCGATTGATATGATTGCAGGTCCGAGCGAGATTCTCGTTGTTGCGGATGAGACGGCAAACCCGTCTCACGTTGCGGCTGATCTGCTATCTCAGGCAGAACACGACAAAATGGCATCGGCTGTGCTTGTGTGCGACAGCGAAGAGCTTGCAAAGGCAGTGTCGTATGAGCTTGAAAGGCAGATTCCATCACTTCCGCGATGTGAGATTGCAAGGGCATCGATCGACAACAACGGCAAGATTATTGTTGCAGACACACTCGATGCCGCAATCGAGATTGCAAACGAGCTTGCACCGGAGCATCTTGAGCTCTGCGTCGATAACCCCTTTGATTATCTCGACAAAATACGCCACGCTGGCTCGATCTTTATGGGCAAAAACTGCCCCGAAGCGCTCGGTGATTATTTCGCAGGACCGAACCATACGTTGCCGACAAGCGGAACGGCGAAGTTTTCAAGTCCGCTTTCCGTTGACGATTTCGTGAAGAAATCGCAATATACATATTATACAAAAGAAGCGCTTGCACGTGTTGCAGAGGACATCGCATATTTTGCTGAAAAAGAAGGTCTCTCCGCTCACGCAAGAAGCGCGACGATAAGAACGAAGGGTGAATGAGAAGTCAGAAAGGCTTATAATACACCACATCAAGGAATGAGACGATAACAATGAGTAGATTTTTAAGCAAGAAATACGCGGCGCTATCGCCGTATACTCCCGGTGAACAGCCGCAGGATATGAAATATATAAAGCTTAACACGAATGAGTCGCCGTTTCCGCCGTCACCGAAGGCGCAGAAATATGCGGCAGAGGCGGCATCGAGGATGCAGCTTTATCCCGATCCCGAATGTCGTGAGCTTACGGAGAAGATCGCGCAGCTTTGCGGTCTTGAGTTTGAAAACATACTTGTGACAAACGGCTCCGATGAGATTCTGAATTTTGCATTTATGGCATTCTGCGACGATGAGCACCCTGCAATATTCCCCGATATAACCTATGGCTTCTATCCTGTTTTTGCGGAGCTCAACAATATACCGTATAAGGAGCTCCCTCTCCGCGAGGACTTCACGATTGACACATCGGAATATTACGGCGCAGGTGCAACGATTTTTATTGCAAACCCAAACGCGCCGACGGGCATCGCCCTTCCTCTTTCCGAGATTGAGGCGATTGTGAGAAACAACCCCGATAATGTCGTGCTCATAGACGAGGCGTATGTCGATTTCGGAACTGAGAGCGCACTTTCACTCATTCCGAAATATGACAATCTCATTGTGACGCAGACGTTCTCAAAATCGCGCTCTATGGCAGGCGCGCGCCTCGGCTTCGGTGCGGCGTCCGCTGCGCTCATTGGAGATATGAACACGATAAAATATTCGACAAACCCATATAACATAAACCGTATGACGATGGCGGCAGGTCTTGGCGTGCTCGAGGATGAGGAATATACAAGAAGAAACTGCAAAACGATTGAAAAAACGCGTGAATATACGCTCAGAGAGCTTGAAAAGCTCGGCTTTGAAGCGACGGCTTCAAAAGCAAATTTCATCTTCGTGCGCCACAATGCAGCAGGCGGTGAGGAGCTTTATAAAACGCTCAAAAGCCGCGGAATTCTCGTGCGGCATTTCGGAAAGCCAAGACTTTGTGATTATCTCCGCATAACAATCGGCGCTCAGGATGAGATGCAGGCGCTTATAGACACACTTTCTGATATTCTGGGAGGGAAACAGTAATGAGAACTTCAAATATCATAAGAAACACAGCTGAAACGAAGATAAATCTTTCGCTCAACCTCGACGGAAAAGGCAAGAGCGAGATAAACTCAGGCTGCGGATTTCTCGACCATATGCTGACATTGCTTTCGCGCCACGGAAACTTCGACCTCAGGGTAGAGTGCGACGGCGACACATATGTCGACTATCACCACACGGTTGAGGACATCGGCATTGCTCTCGGAAAGGCGTTTGCCGAGGCAATAGGCGACAAACGCGGAATCTGCCGCTATGGAAATATGCTTCTCCCGATGGATGAGGCGCTCATTCTCTCTGCAGTTGACATTTCGGGCAGAGGAATGCTCGTCTATGACCTCGATATCCCGACTGTCAAGGTCGGCGATTTTGACACGGAGCTCTGCGAGGAATTCTGGCTCGGCTTCGTCCGTGAGGCAAACATCACGCTTCATATAAAACAGCTTTCGGGAAAGAACTCACACCACATAATCGAGGGGGCGTTCAAGTCTGTCGGACGTTCGCTTCGTGCGGCGGTCAAGATCGACCCGGACAATGCAAATGAAATCCCGTCAACGAAGGGAGTTCTCTGATGATAGCGATAGTTGACTATGGCGTCGGAAACCTTTTCTCGCTCCGCGCATCCTTTGCCGCAATCGGTGCAGAGGTGCAGGTGAGCTCGGACGAATCGGTTATCCGCTCGGCAGAAAAAATAATTCTCCCCGGTGTCGGCGCATTTGAGGATGCGGCGAAAAAGCTTCGCGAGTCGGGGCTTGGAGATGTCGTCTGCGATGAGGCAAAGAAGGGAAAGCCGATTCTCGGCATATGCCTCGGAATGCAGATGCTCTTTGAAAAGAGCTTTGAATACGGCGAGCACGAGGGGCTCGGTCTTATAAAGGGAAATGTCCGCCCGATTGCGGACGTTATCCCGGAGGGGCTCAAGATTCCACACATCGGCTGGAATGCGCTCACCTTCAAGGGCGAGAAGAGCCCGATATTCAAATATATAAATGAGGGTGACTGCGTCTATTTCGTCCACTCCTACTATGCGGCAGACTGCAGCGATGCGGTCATCGCAACTGCGGAATACGGAGCGGAGCTTACCGCGGCGGTAGCATCGGGCAATGTATATGGCTGTCAGTTCCACCCCGAGAAGAGCGGAGATGTCGGTCTTTCGATACTTCGCGCATTTGTTGAGCTGGAGGTGTAGGCATGCTTCTTTTTCCCGCAATAGATTTGTTTGACAAAAAGGCCGTCCGTCTTTATAAGGGCGATTACAATCAGATGACGGTTTACAGCGAGAATCCGCCCGAAATCGCGCTTGATTTCAAGGCACAGGGTGCAAGCTGCATCCACGTTGTCGACCTTGAGGGTGCGCGTAGCGGTGAGACCCCGAACTTTGAGGTTATCCGTGAAATCAAGAAGCAGGCCGACCTCTTTACCGAGGTAGGCGGCGGCATACGCTCGTTTGAGGTGATTGATAAATACATCACGGCGGGCATTGACCGTGTCATTCTCGGAACGGTTGCCGTGACAAACCCCGACTTCACAAAAGAAGCGGTCTCGCGCTTCGGCGATAAGATTGCCGTCGGAATTGACCTCAAGGACGGCTTCGCCGCAATCCGCGGCTGGACGGAGAAGAGCGCACTGACAACCGATGCGGCAATGACGCTTATGCAGGATATCGGAGTCAGCACAATCATCTGTACCGATATCTCCAAGGACGGAGCAATGAAGGGAACAAACGTTCCGCTCTACCGCTCTCTTTCGGAAAAATATTCAATGCAGTTCATTGCATCGGGCGGTGTAAGCTCCATTGATGACGTGAAGGCGCTTTCGGAGCTTGGAGTTTATGGTGCAATTGTCGGCAAGGCATATTATACGGGTGCGATAAATATCGCGGAAGCAATCGAGGTGGCAAAATGATAACAAAGAGAATTATTCCCTGCCTCGACGTCAAGGACGGCAGAGTCGTCAAGGGTGTCAACTTCAAGGACTTAAACGATGTTTCAAGCCCCGTTGAACTTGCAAAGTATTATAGCGAAAACGGTGCGGACGAGCTCGTTTTCTATGATATAACCGCGTCTGCGGAAGGACGGAGGCTCTTTACGGATATCCTCTGCGAGACGGCGAAGTCGGTATTCATTCCGCTTACCGTCGGCGGCGGCATAAATACTGTCGATGATTTTGACCGCGTGCTTAAATGCGGTGCTGATAAGGTGTCGGTCAACTCGGGCGCGATAAGAAACCCGAACCTCATCTATGAGGCGGCGAAGCTCTATGGTGACCAGTGCGTTGTTCTCTCGGCAGACGTTAAGCGCGTTGACGGAGTTTTCCGCGTGTTCGCCAAGGGTGGGCGCGAGAACACCGGTATGGAAGCCATTGAATGGATAAAGAAATGCGTTGATCTCGGCGCAGGTGAGATTGTTGTCAACTCCATCGACACCGACGGAGTCAAGGGCGGCTTTGACCTTGAGATGCTCGAGGCGGTCTGCAATGCGGTCAGCGTTCCCGTTATCGCATCGGGCGGTGCGGGCGGAATCAGCCATTTCATCGACCTGTTCAAAACACTTCCGAAGGTCGATGCAGGTCTTGCCGCGTCAATCTTCCATTTCGGTGAGGTTGAAATACGCGACCTGAAGCAGGAAATGAAGAAGAACGGAATTTACACGAGAATATAAGGAGAAGAAAGATGCTTAATATTGACGAGCTTAAGTTTGATGAAAAGGGGCTTATCCCCGCGATAGTTCAGGATGCCAACACAAACCGCGTCCTCACTCTTGCATATATGAACCGCGAGAGTCTTGAAATCTCGATGAAGGAGATGAAGACCTGCTTCTGGAGCCGCTCACGTCAGGAGCTCTGGCGCAAGGGCGAGACGAGCGGGAATTTTCAGGATATAGTTTCCATCACTGCAGATTGCGATAAGGATGCGCTTGTTGTGCGCGTGAAGCCGCAGGGCCCCGCCTGCCATCTCGGATGGGAATCCTGCTTTGAAAACCCTGTCTGGGCAAATGAGGAGGTCGCCGACTTCACGATTGACGGTCTTATGAAGATGCTTGAGGGCAGAAAACGCGACCTTCCCGAGGGCTCATACACAACATACCTCTTCCAGAAGGGACTCGACAAAATCCTCAAAAAGGTCGGCGAGGAATCGACAGAGGTCATCATCGCCGCAAAGGCAAAGGACAAGGCTGAAACAATCTATGAGATTGCAGACCTTGCATATCACGTTATGGTGCTTATGCTGGAGAGCGGCATTTCTCTCAACGAAATAAGAGAAGAGCTTGCTTCACGCCATATCATCGACCATAAGGTGAAGCAGGAGAAGATGACAAAATGACGGACTGGCACGTTCACACAACCAACTGCGACGGCAAGAGCCGAGCGGAAGAAACCGTTCTTGCGGCAATAGAGCGCGGTGTGAAAATCCTCGGCTTCTCGGGTCACGGCTACACGGCACACGACGGAAGCTATTGTATGTCGCTTGAGAGCACGGAAAAATATGTTGCGGAGATAAGAGAGCTCCGCGAGAAATACAAGGACAAAATAGAAATAAGGCTCGGCGTTGAGCAGGACTTCTTTGGTGAGGCAATGCCCTGGGCGGAATATCGCATCGGAAGTGTCCATTATATGAATTTCAAAGGCGAGTATGTCGATGTCGACGGCGGCAATGACCAGCTTCTCAATGCCGCGAACAAATACTTCGGTGGGGATATGATGTCCGTCTGCGAGGCGTATTTTGAGATTGTCGGAAATGTATATGAAAAGACGCATTGCAACATCATCGGGCATTTTGACCTTATAACGAAATATAATGAGCGGGAAAGAATTATCGACACGGAAAACCCGCGCTATATTGCCGCGTGGCAAGCGGCGGCAGACAAGCTCATTCCCGCAGGTGTCCCGTTTGAGATAAACCTCGGCGCAATATTCCGCGGAATGAGAACAACGCCGTATCCGTCGGCTGAGCAGATTAAATATATCTCCTCACACGGCGGCAAATTTATCCTCACAAGTGACAGCCACAGCGCAGACACCGTTGCGCGCGATTTCCAAAAGTGGGAAGAATGGGCAAAAAGCCTCGGCGCAGAAATTCTCAAAAAAATTTAGAACTTTTTCGATTTTCCACTTTACAACGGTAAAGTGTTGTGCTATAATAACATACGTTCAAAACCAAAAACATCTTAGGAGGCAACAAAAATGAAAAAGATTTTAGCACTCATCCTCGCAGCTCTTATGCTCACATGCATGCTCGCAGGCTGCGCCCCGGCAACAGACGACGGACAGATTTCCCCCAACGGTGATGCAGCAGAAAGCGATGCTGACTACATCATGAACAACGGCAAGATGATCATCGGTATGACACTCTTTGCTCCGATGAACTATTATGACAACGCAACAAACGAACTCATCGGCTTTGAAACAGAGTTTGCAAAGGCTGTATGTGAGAAGATCGGTGTTGAGGCTGAGTTTATCGAGATCAACTGGGATTCCAAGGAGATCGAGCTCAACGCAAAGAACATCGACTGCATCTGGAACGGTATGACAATCACAGAAGAGCGCAAGGCAAATATGGAGATTTCCGATCCGTATATGAAGAACCGTCAGGTTATGGTTGTCAAGAAGGAAAACCTCGAGAAATACACAGAGGGCGTCATCGGTGCAGCTGTTGTAGCAGAAGCAGGCAGCGCAGGCGAAGAGCTCGCAACAGGCGATGAGTTCTTCAAGGACGCAGCATTCACACCGGTTGATTCTATGGCAAAGGCTCTTATGGACGTTGCAGCAGGCACAAGCGACATCGCTATTGTTGACTATGTAACAAGCATCGGTTCCATTGGCGCAGGTACTGATTTCGAAGACCTCGTTGCTGTTGAAGAGCGCGAGTTCTCACCTGAGGAATACGGCATTGCATTCCGCAAGGGCAGCGATATGGCAACAATCGTAAACAACACAATCGACGAGCTCATCGCAGACGGCACACTCGAAGCTATCGCTGCAAAGTATAAGCTCGAAAACCTTCTCGTAAAGGACTAATATTTAAGGCGGAATATAACATATGTCAACTTTTGAAGTTGCTTTTCGCTCGCTGACAGAGGGATTTGGCTATAACTGTATTATCTTTGCGGTAACGCTCCTTACGGCAATTCCGCTCGGCCTTATAATAGCGTTCGGCTCGATGTCGCGCTTTCGTCCCTTCGTTTTTCTCGAGCGAAGCAAGAATAAGATATTTCGTGCGATTTCAAAGTTTGCACCGATTTGCTGGTTGACACGTACATTTGTTTGGATCATCAGGGGCACGCCCCTGATGCTCCAAATTTTTGTCGTATTATACACACCGGGTCTCTTGTGGGATATGCCGATGCGTGAACGCATGGTAGCGGTGCTTGTTGCATTCGGAATAAACTACGCGGCATACTTCTCGGAGATTTACCGCGGAGGTATTGAGGCAATTCCGAAGGGGCAGTATGAGGCGTGTCAGGTGCTTGGAATGACAAAATCGCAGACGTTTTTTAAAGTGGTAATGCCGCAGGTAATAAAGCGCATAATCCCTCCGATGGGTAACGAAATCATAACGCTCGTCAAGGACACATCTCTCGCCCGCGTTGTTGCGGTAACTGAGATTATTATGTGTGCCGAGCGCTTCACAAAACAGGGCTTGATAGGGCCTTTGTTCTCGACAGCGCTCTATTTCCTCGCCTTTAACGGCATACTTACGCTTCTCTTTGGCTGGATAGAGAAAAAACTCGATTATTACAGAGGTTAAGCCATGGCTATTTTGGAAGTAAACAACTTATATAAAAGCTTCGGCAAGACCGAGGTTCTTCGCGGAATCGACTTTTCTATGGAAAAGGGCGAGGTGCTTTCGATAATCGGTGCTTCAGGCAGCGGCAAAACAACGCTTCTGCGCTGTATAAATGCGCTGGAAATACCGACGAGCGGCAAAATCTTAATAGACGGAGACGCGGTTTATGATTCGAGCGCAAACACGGGCAAAAGCAAGAGTGACCAGCGCCGCTGGCAACTTGCCTGTGGGCTTGTGTTTCAGTCATATAACCTCTTTCCTCAATACAGTGCGCTTGATAACGTTATGCTTGCGCCAAAGCTTCTTGCAAAGGAGCGGCCTGATTATAAGGCAAACAAGAAGCAGATAATCGAGGAAATACACTCACACGCGCTCTCGCTTCTCGAGCGTGTCGGCCTTTCCGACAAGACGGGCAACTACCCTTGTGAGCTTTCCGGCGGTCAGCAGCAGCGCGTTGCCATTGCGCGTGCGCTTGCGCTTTCCCCGAAGGTTCTGTTCTTTGATGAGCCGACCTCGGCGCTTGACCCCCAGCTCACGCAGGAGGTTCTTCGCGTCATCCGCGAGCTTGCTGAGACTGAAATGACAATGGTAATAGTAACCCACGAGATGAAGTTTGCTCATGACGTTTCAGACCGTATAATATTTATGGCGGACGGGCTTATTGAGGCAGACGGAACACCCGATGCGGTTTTTGGCGGAGACAACGAAAAGCTCCGCACCTTCCTCGGAAATATTGAAGGATAAGAATAAGAACAACTTCGTGAAAACGAAGTTGTTCTTTGTTTTGTGGTTGGCGTAAAGATTGATTGGTTTAGTAAGATTATATACCACTTTATCATACTTGTCAATATTTAGTGTTATGTTGTAGTATAATTATATTGGGTGATATTATGAAACCGTTGAAAGAAAAAATCAGCATAACGATTGACAGCGATTTGCTTGAAAAGCTGAAAGAAGCAGCAGAAATGGATGACAGACCTTTATCTCAATATATCAATCTCGTTCTGAAGAAGCACATAATACAAGAGGAAAAGAAATAAAGGTGTCTGTCTTATATACAACAATGCAAGTGCCGTGGTAATTTTCAATTACCGCGGCGCTTTTTTATTGCAATCCTGTATGAATTTTGTTATACTCAAACTGTAAAAGGAGCTGATGTTTATGAAAAAGACATTGAAAATATTCGCGATAATGGCGGCGATTTGCGCGCTGCTTGCAATCACTGCCTTTGCGGCGAATTTTGAGCATTGTGGGGACGCTCTCAATGAGCTCGGTCTCTTCAAGGGCACGCAGAACGGCTATGAGCTTGATCGCGAGCCGACAAGAGCCGAAGCGGCAGTAGTGTTGGCAAGGCTTCTCGGCGGTGAAGAGGAAGCGCTTTCTCTCTCGTATACTGCGCCTTTTGCGGATGTTCCCGATTGGGTGAAGCCTTATGTCCAGTTCCTGTATGATAAGGGGATAACGAAGGGAACAAGCGAGACTTCTTTTGGGGCGACCGAGCTTTGCACGGCACAACAGTATGCCACATTTCTTCTCCGTGTCCTTGGATATAATGATAACACAAACGGCGATTTCAGATATATGGATGCAGATTGGGATGCGTGGGAAATCGGGATTTATGACGGTGCGAACTATCCGTGGTATGGCTTTAGTCGAGGGAATATGGTTGCAATGACATATACTGCGCTGTCTCTTCCCGTGAAATCCTTCACGGCTGCGTCTGGTGGGGTAATACTTCTTGAAAAGCTTTCGGATGAGAGCAAAATCAAGGGAGCGGATAAGCTTCTTCGGACATTTGAAGATTATCAAAGATTTGAAGGGGCATTATCAGATTTCGTGGATGCGAAAAAGGTTTCAGCAACGGCGATTACGGAGACTTTTGGCGAGGATACGATCGGTTATGGTAAGATGCATCAAGAAACATCGTATGTGTTTGAAAAAAACGCAGAAAATCCCGAAAAAAACAAATTAGAGCTTGAAGTCAATGAAAGGTTTGAAAGAAAGAACCACAGTTGGACATATCCGGACATACAGGAAAGCTCGGGAAGGCTCTGGTATAAGGACGGATATATGTATTACACCGGAGACAGATACATACATTACGGAGACACATCGGATAAGGAAGGCGAGGAAAGAACCTTTGATTTTGCAGAGACACAGATGCCCGACTTGGATAAATACAGAAACATATGCTTGTGTGATTTTGCATCCGGAGAAAGAGTTGAAGCGGATAGCAATGTGACTGAGTACAGAATAGAAAAGTATGACGGAGAAACCATAACCGCAGAGATTTGCAACGGAAAGCTTGTTTCCGTTAAAGCGGAGGGCAAGAGCAAAAGCGGTTGGTATACGATATCCATTGAGGATATAAAGACCGATAACACTGTTATGGTAAGATTTCCTGCAGATATTCATATGTATGAGGTCACGTCTCACGATCCTGCAGGTTGGGGAGACTTTGAAAAAGCAAAAGAAAGCGGTGAACTTTTAATTGGTATAACGATGAAAGAACCGTTTAATTATATGGATGAAAAGACCAATGAGCTTACAGGCTTTGAAACAGATTTTGCAGTTGAAGTCTGCGAGAGACTCGGTCTTGACCCGGTATTTCTTGAAATAGACTGGGAGGAGTGGATGTTCTATCTTTGGAACAATAAGTTAGACTGCATCTGGAACGGACTTATGATCTCCGATGACAAAAGCACAATACACTATTCCGATGCATATTTAAGAAATAAGCTTGTTCTGCTTGTTAGAGAAGAGGACGCCGAGAAATATTCGGAAAGTGCATCGGGTGCAAAAATTATTGATTCGGGCATGAATTTTTTTGAAAAGGACATAAAAAATGAGTACCTTGAAGAATGCAAGATGATTACATACGGAGAGGGGCTTGAAAAGGATGTTCTCGCTCTTAAAAAGAATGAGGCCGATATGGTTCTTGCAGAGAGAGAAGAAGCAGAAGTTTTCTTAAAAAAATCTGAAGCATCGGGAATTGTGATTCTTCCTGAAAAGATATTTTATTCCGAAGAATACGGAATAGCATTTAGAGATGAGAGTGACCTTATTCCGGAGATCAACAAAGTGATAGAAGAAATGCAAAAAGATGGAACGCTTTCGGAGATTGCAAGAAAATATAATCTTGAACAAATGCTTGCAAAATAAACCGAAAAAGGAGTAAAGACATTATGAAAAAGACGTTGAAAATTCTTGCAATAGTTACGGCTCTTGCGGCTGTTCTTTCCGTCTGCGCCTTTGCGGCGAATTTTGAGCATTGCGGAGATGCGCTCAATGAGCTCGGCCTTTTCAAGGGTACGCAGAATGGCTATGAGCTTGATCGCGAGCCGACAAGAGCCGAGGCGGCGACGATGCTCGTTCGTCTTCTCGGTGCAGAGGAAGAGGCACTTGTGCTTCCCTACACCGCGCCGTTTGGCGATGTCGCAGACTGGGCAAAGCCATATGTCCAGTATCTCTATGACAAGGGGCTTACAAAAGGCACAAGCGAAACCACGTTTGGATATTCCGACAAATGCACGGCACAGCAGTATGCAACGTTCCTTCTCCGCGCACTCGGATATTCCGACGGCGTTGATTTTACATATGACACCGCCCTTACCTATGGCGAGAAAATCGGTCTCTGCGATTGGGCAAACTGCTTCGGTGAGGTCTTTTTGCGCGATAATGTCGTCGCAATGAGCTATACCGCGCTTTCCATGCCGACAAAATCGGGAGACGTTGATCTGCTCTCAAAGCTCGTCTCCTCGGGCGCGGTTAAAGATGCGAAGGGCTATGATGCGTTCTTCGCGGATATGCGCGCATATATTGCGGCGACGGAATCACTCAACACTGCCAAAAAGCTCTCTGCGGATATTATCATCGAGCGAGGAGAGGAAAAAGAAATCGCAAAATACGCGATAGAGCGAAATGACGAAGATATTGATAAGAGCAAAATGTCCTACGTTGCGGAAAATAAAGCTTTTTCGTCATATTATGCCGACGGAGTTTTATATCTTGATATGGGCGATGACATGAAAGTTAAGAAGGCTTCGTCTTATATGAGCGCTGTTTCCTATATTGCTCCTGCCGTTTCATATGATCCCATCAGTGTAATAAGAACGATTGAGAAAAAGACGGAAGGGAATTCCGTTATATATATGACGGCTCTTCGCCACGAGATTCTCACAGCGATGACGGTTATCGGAGATGCTCAGTATACATCGGATATGACGGTTGAGGTCAAAGTAGAAAACGGAAGAACAGTGGAAATCAACACGGTAACTGAAGCTCTTCTTGCGGGAGCGCCGGGCAGACAGACGATTAAATATGACAACATAAAAACGGGGGATGACGTCAAGGTAACGCTTCCGGATAACCTTGATGAATTTGAAGCGCCGGAAACGAAGAACGCTAACGAAATAAATGAATAGGCTTTTGTTTTTATTGTAATCTGCATATGCTTTTGCTATACTTAAATCACCAAAATGAAGGAGGATAACGAAATGAAAAAGACATTGAAAATATTCGCGATAATAACGGCGATTTGCGCGCTGCTTGCAATCACTGCCTTTGCGGCAGATTTTGAGCATTGCGCAGATGCAATGAACGAGCTCGGCCTTTTCAAGGGCACGCAGAACGGCTATGAGCTTGACCGTGCGCCAAATCGCGCAGAAGCTGCAACAATGCTTGTGCGCCTTCTCGGTGCAGAGGAAGAAGCGCTTGCGCTTACCTACACAGCGCCGTATACCGATGTTGCCGATTGGGCAAAGCCCTATGTGCAGTATCTCCATAATAAGGGGCTGACAAAGGGAACAAGCGCAACAACCTTCGGCTATTCGGATAAATGCACAGCACAGCAATATGCGACATTCCTTCTTCGCGCGCTCGGTTATTCAGACGGCGAAGGCGGAGATTTCACATATATAAAAGCTATGGAATTTGCGAAGGAAAAAGGCGTTGTTGACGGCATTAACTGCAACGAAGAAAACTTCCTCCGCGATCACGTTGCCGCAATGAGCTACACTGCGCTTGCAACAGCCACAAAATCGGGAGATGCAAATCTTCTTTCAAAGCTCGTGTCTGATGGCGCAATATCCGATGCCAAGGGCTATGACGAGATTTTCGCAAGTGCCGCAGCAGTCAGCGATGCTATGCTGAATATAAACGGCGGCAAGCTCGCCGCTGATATGAGGCTTGTCGTAACCCAGAAGGCAGGCGGCGAAGTGGTTATGGTCGCAACTCAGAATGTTTCAACGGTTGCGGAAACAGACGCGGAAAACACAGACAAAAGCAAGCTTGCCTATAAGGGAACGATTGAGACAGAGCTTTCCGATGCAATGGCGGCCGCTACAGGCGCAGAAAAGAAAACGAAGCAGAATGTCGAGTATTATTATGCCGATGGCTATATGTATCTCTCGGCAAACGGGCAGAAGGTGAAGCTTGCGCTGTCGTTCGAAGAGGCGCAGAAATCTGTTACCACTATCGATGTAAAGGCAGAAACAATACCGCTTGTCGCGATTGAAAAGGCAGAGGAAAAGACCAATGCAGACGGCTCAAAGACCTATAGCATCGTTATGGATTCAGCGGTTATGAGTTCGATTATCAGTCAGGACGGCCTTGAATATGGCGACATCTCCTATGAAGTGACAGAAAAAGGCGAAAAGCCTGTGGAATATAAGATAAAGCTGGTTGTTGTGCAGACTGTTGACGGAGTGAAGACAGAGGTGGCGATGGACGCAACCATCGACAACATAAGCTTCGGTGATGATGTCAAGGTAACTCTTCCCTCAGACCTCGGTGAATACGCAGAATATAAAGAATAAAGCATAAAGGCTCCCCTTGGGCTTCAAGGGGAGCCTTTTGTATGCACATGACATTCTTTATGGCTACAGCAAATTCGGCATATGGGAAACAGAGCTTTTGGGAAGATGCTCGCCGTTGTGCGAAAGGGAATAATAATAGTTGAGTGTTTCATATCGATGAAGTCGCTTGAGTCTTTCGCCGCTTTCCCATTTATATGAGATATCGGTGTTGTTTCTGCGATATTCCGAAGGTGTAACGCCAAAGTGCGAGGTGAAAACGTGGGAAAAGTCCGATTTGTCATAATAGCCGATTTCTTCTGCAATCTCTTCAAGAGTCTTTTCGGTAAAGCAGAGAAGCTGATCGGCGAGGAACATTCGCTGAAGCTTTTGCAGCTCCCATGCCGTCAGCCCCGTAACCGATCTGAAGTTATCGGTAAACCTACGCTTAGACATAAGTGAAAGCTCGGAGAGATGATCAAGAGAAAGCTTTTCGGAGGCGTGTTTTATAATATAATCGACAACGTAGTTTATAAGCCGCGTCTTTTCTTTCATTCCCCGCTTGATGTAAAGCGAGGGCATATCGCGGTTTATTGTTCCGATAAATTCGGCAAAAAGATGGCATCGCCTTTCGAGAGAACCGAGGTATTTCTTTGAATCCTCGTCAAGAAGAGCTCTGGCAAGGATATCTGCCGCATTTTTCTGATCCCCCGAAAGCTCAATAAATTCGGGGAGCTCTCTGCCGTCGAAGGCGGCAAAAGCGGAATGTCGCAAAAAGCAATCGTATGATAATGCTTCAAGGGCTTTTTCGTCTGCGTGTGCGGAGAATATAACAGGGGTATCTTCGGAAATGGTTGTGTCGGTAAGGTGTGGAGTGTATGCTCGGACAAGGGAAAAGCTTCCGGGAGTCTGCAGATATTCGCGATCTCCAATAGTATGCCTCATCTCGCCTTTGAGGACATACCATATTTCAATGTGGTTATGGCAGTGGGAGTTTCCAAGAAAACGCTTTATGACAGAGCCTGCAAGCACAGGAAGAATATCGAAGGAGCGCGCCCCCATTTTTAACGACTTCATAGTAATCACCTCATATATAGAGATAATAACACATACAACAAAAAATGTCCATATCTTACAACGAATTTGCTTGAATACTTGCGTTACTACATATATAATGTTAGTATCTATTCTTAGCTAAAATGGGAGGAATATATTATGAAACGTTTATTATCAATACTTCTTGCGATTATGATGGTCGCAACACTTTTGCCTGCAGGTCAGGTATTTGCAACGGAGGGAGAGGCAAACCAAGGAATTACGATTCGTTATGACTTTAGTGCATTTATGGCAGAGCGTGCATATAGGTGGAACGAGTCAGGTCCGTGGCTCACGAATATTAATTATGAGAGTACAAACGGACTTTATAAATATGCAAGCTCATCTATCGAACAGAAGGAAGATGACGGAAGCGCTGTAAGCGGGAACAACTATTATGGCGGTTCAAATCGCCATAATCCGTATTTAACGGTTTCTGCGGTAGCAGCAGATGACTATTATTTTCAGCTTGGAAACAACTATCGCCTCAGTTTTGAAATATATGTTCCTGTAACGGGTAAATATAAGATGAACGTCGGTTATGCGGACTGCAAGGATTATGACGGCGTTATGAGCGTATATATGAATCAGGGTGAGAAGCCGGAGCACGCATGGAATTATAAGATTTCGCAGTACGTCTGCGAGAAGCGCGGAGCTGACAGACGGTATAAACTCAGCACGACGCTTAAGAAATGGGATACAAAAGAGGACGCTCTTCTTGATACAGATCTTGAGATTGAGCTTACAAAGGGTTATCATTTTATTACCTTCAAGAGTTCAAACTATGGCTACATAAAGTATCTTGAGCTTGTTTCCGGAGACGGAAGCGGTAAAGCTCCTGTATATGCAAAGTCATCTATCGATGCAAATCTTCTCAATCTCGACGGACAGAAGAATGCAAAGATGTCAGTTCACGGTGTATACCTCAGCACAGGTGAAGCTGCAAACGGGGATGAGTATTCCGTAAGCTTCAGAAGCACTGATGAAGCCGTTGCAATCGTTGACAATGACGGTAATATTACGGCAAAGGGCGTGGGAGAGGCAGACATCATCGCTGACGTAATGATTGGCGGAGCGAGCTTTGAGACAAAGCAGCACGTTTCCGTTGAGGAAAAAGGCGTAAAAATAATATATAATCTCGCTGCTGATATGGCTACCCTCGGAATGAACTGGGGTGTAGACCAGACTACGTACCCTCTCTCGCTTATCAGCTATGAAAATACAAAGAACTTCTACGCTCTTCACGAATCAAGCCGAGTGTATGAAGGTGACTTTATAAAATACAGCGGTGGTATCCAGCTTCAGTATAAGGGAAACAATATGTCAAACCCTGCGGAGTACGTAACATTTGAGATAAATGTCCCGGCAGCCGGAACATATGATGTTGATATCCTTACTACGCTCAGCAATAACACATCCCTTAATACAAGGCCGAAGGTTTTCTTCTCTTCAAAAGGAAAATCCCAGGCAGATGAAGATTATGTAGGTGACTATAACGTATATGTTGAAAATGTTCCACAGGGTGCGCAAAAGCTTCATGTCGGCAAGGTTGTTGTTGACAAACCCGGAAAATATTACATCACCTTCAGTCTTATAAATGATCCGGGTTGGAGATATACAAAAATAAGCACCTTCACCCTTACCTCAGGTACGAATAACGCTTTGATGAACGGCAACATCACATCTACCTCAGATACAATAAACGTTGATAACGGAGAGAACGCAACAGTATCCGCAACGGGCTTTATTTCCTCAACAGCGGAGGCTGCAACATTCACATACTCCTCAAGCAACACCGATATCGCAACGGTTGATGCAGAAACAGGTTTGGTAACACCTCTTAAAGAAGGTAAGGTAACGATCACAGCAACTGCAAATGGTGCAGAGGTTGCAAATACTCTTACAACAGACATCACAGTAACGGTCAACAAGCCGGGCGAGGCAATAGCTGACACAATGGTAAATGTCGGCATCGAGGCAATGCCGGGAGGAACTGTACAAACAAACCTTACGGAAGTAGTATCCGAGGTCGAAATCGGAACGAAGGTATCTGCAACAGCAACCGCAGCAGATGGCTATGAGTTCGCATACTGGGCAGATGCAACAGGAAAGGTTCTCTCGACAAAGGCAGAGGAAACCTTCACAATAAATGTCAACACAAGCGTGAAGGCATATTTTGAAAAGATTCCTGCAGCGGATGCAGAAACAG
>JAFSIZ010000092.1 GCA_017439555.1 Oscillospiraceae bacterium
GTCAATTGTAAGCTTGTCTGAAAAGTTGCTTTCTATATATTTTATCGCTTCTGTTATATTGCTTACCTGTTTTCTGAAAATGCGGCTTGGGCGGGGCGCGGGCTCGGTGCAGATAAGCCCGAACAGCTCTGCCATAAGCGATGCTATCCGGTCGTACGACATTTTGCTTTTGAGGTTAAATTCGTCCAATGCATTGCGCACAATGCGCGTTGCTTTGTCTGTGTGTCCGGGAAAAGCGCAGAAGTGCGGGATTTTGCGCCCGTTAAATTGCGCAAGCTCTCCTCCGTAAGGGAAATAGTCGTACCCGCGGCTTGTGAGAAAATCATCAAAGAACGCAACGGTGAGTATAAGAGGGGTATCGTCTGATTTTAAGGTGTTCGTTCTGCGGGTGGTGTATGGCGGTGAAATTGCACAGGTTCCCGCGCCGAGAATGGATGACGAATCGTTAACAGTATACATCGTCTCTCCGGACAAAGCGAAGCAAAGAATTATATTGCGGCTGATGCTTTTCCCGACGAAATTCTCGCGAAGTGCATTCGTTGAAATTGCCACGGGCAATTTGCTCAGAATAGTAGTGTTGTTAAAAAAAGGAAATTCTTGCATAAAAATCACGCTCCAATAATGTAAGTATACCACCTTAGCTGATGAAAAGCAATGTAAAATTTGCCCGATTTAGAACAAGGAGTGATTGAATGAAGCTGCTGTTATGTTTTATAATAAAATCAAATAATTTATACCGGAGGAATTTTTATGAAAATTAAAAAAATTATCGCAGTATTGCTCACTTTGATCATGGTAACAGCTATGTTGCCAACAGCCTTTGCGGAGGGGGAAACCTCATCGGTTGAGTACATATTCAAAACCGCAAAAAACGGTGGAGACTGGGGAAATAGCTCAACGCTTGTCAGTACTAACGGCGAAAGTACGGCTACAGATTATGCCGAGGGACGTGATTGGGCATATCTTGGTTATACAGGAAGATACTCAAGTAATAATGCCTTTTTGCAGATAAACACTTCTCTTCTGGCAGTAACTTCAAACAAACAGTGGCTTGCACTTAAAATAAAGGCACCGGAAGCCGGAACGTATAGCGTATCTGCATCTGCTTATATGCTTAGCAACGGTACAAATAATATGGAAATATATCTTGTTCCAATGAGTGCGGTGCTTGACGCTGAAAGTAGCAAAACGGCAGCAGATGTATTTGCGAGAACGAATACAGCTATATACGGAACAGTAGCGAATAATGCTTGCTCAGGTTATACAGAATTTCAAAATGGCAAATTAGGTGCATATGATTTAACACCGTATCTTGTTGGAAAAACGAGCCTTTATGCGCAGACTGCAGGAAATGCAGATTGCGTTTTGACCGATGTAAAACCAGTAACGGTTACAGATGACATAGACGAGTACGTTCTTTTCTTTGCGCCGAACGGAACAGGAAGCAAAAACTATATTTATGTGGCATCTTTCGGTCTTACCAAGGTAGAAGAGGATATCTCCGCACCCACACATGTCACGCTTGCAACATCAACAAGCATCGAGCCGAACGAAATAAAAGTTGTCGGCGATACATACACCCGCGGACAGAGTGTAACGGTAACCGCAGAAGAAATTCAGGGCTACACCTTCCGCCACTGGGTACGCGGCACCGCAGACAACGGAGAGGTTGTTTCAAAGAGCTCAAGCTACAGCTTCCCTCTTATGACAAACACATATCTCACCGCGGTTTACAGTGAAAAGACGGATGATAAAATCGTAGAGTTCTATAACGGCAACGGCGAATATTTAGAGACTAAAACGGTTGTCAATAATGCCGTTGAGCTTCCGGATACTCCTGCTCTTACAGGCTTTAAATTCCTTCGGTGGATTGTCGGCAAGAACGGAAACGAATCCATCGTTCTTGATAAGGACAATGTTACGGCTGATGTAACATATGCTGTTGCAGAGTTCGGTGACGATGAAACTGTTAAATTCTCGATTCACGGAGAAAGCGAAGCGGTAGTATACGATACATCAATAACAAGAAATTCCTCCGACGGCGAAGAAAAAGCGTGGTACCGCAACGGTGCGCTTGTCGGCTACGGAACATCTTACACCTTCA
>JAFSIZ010000093.1 GCA_017439555.1 Oscillospiraceae bacterium
GAAGGAGGGAAGAAGAAATGAAGAAGTATGTATCACCGGAGCTTGAGATTCTCAAGTTGAATGTAATGGATGTTATCAGAACATCGCCGGTCGTCGAAGGCGGCACAACCCCAGACGACAGTAAAACCCCTGGTACAGGTGATGACGATATGGGTTGGGGCTAAGTTTTAGCCGATACAACCCCCAATAAAACCCAAAGGGCTGACACATTTGTGTCAGCCCTTTTAGTTGGATGTTGCGATGAAAACTGTATTTGAATTTAAACTTATAACATAAGCAGTTAAAAACAACCCGATATTGCAATATTATACGATTTGTGATACAATCAATTAATAATAGATATAGGGGATGCATTAAGAGTGTTGGTTATTTTGGTAAGATTTGTAGAGTTTCTTTTTGGGGCTATTGGGGTTTCTGCAGCTATTGCAGCAGCATATGCGACCGAGATTATTCCTGATACAACTCAGGGAATTGGAATTGCTTTTTTTCTGGGAATGATTGTCTTTTTGATATTACAAGGGCATCTTCTCCGCAGAAGCTTTTTCGCGGTCAGGAATTTCCGAGCGTATATAATATATAATTTTATTGCATACGCTATAGTGGCTTTTATTTCTATGGGAACCCGTGTTTTATTTGGGTCATATTTTCACACATGGACTTTTTGTATCTATAAATTTATGATGTTTGCAAACGCAGATATGACCTGGTGGCAATCGGCTATCTATGGTCACGTTGTTATGTTTGCAGTAATTCTGCTTGCGCCGATAGGGCTTCGCAGATATGATGACGAATTCGACGAGGACGATGCGTTTATTCTCGATGATATCGACCCTGAGGATATTGAATATGGAGAGGATGAGGTTGTAACTCCTGCTATTGACAGCGGTGATGAAGAGGACGATGATGACGATGACGACGCGCTGTCAGACGAAGACTTTGATTGGATATAAAAAATATTAAAAAAACAGTAATTACCTCTGTTCAAATTGGGAAAACTGTGATACAATAAGATATAATATGTTAAAAGGGGAATTGCCCCATGAAAAAATGGGTTAAGATTCTGCTCGGAATAATTCTCGCGTTGCTTCTCATAGCGGCAGCAGTCGCCTGGTGGCAATGGGAAAATCTCCGTGCGGTCTACATAATGCTTACGACGGACGAGGCTTCCATCGTGCAAAGCCTTGAGGATAAGCGCCTGGAGCAGGATGCGTGGCTTTCTGAGGAATATTCAGTTGCGGTCACAGCTCCGTCTGCTGCGCAGAGCAATGCGCTTCTCTCGGGCGAGGTTTCACCGGATGAAGTAAAGGCGTCGCTCGGTATAACCGGCGAGGTTGAGAATGAAATCCGGGATACGGAGCAGACGGCTTCGAAGACAAAGGAAACGAAAAAGAGCGATAAAAAGACGCTCACAAAAGCTGAAATAGAGAAATACGTAAACCTTTGTGTTGCTGAGCTCTATGCCTGCGAGGTCGATCTTATGGCCCGTCTCGGCGAGATGAAAAAGGGAATCGAAGCCGAATGGGCGATGACATCTCCGAAGACTCAAGCCACAAAGCGTGAAACGATTATGCGTTGGCTCAATAAGGTCTATGATCTTGAGGTTGAAATAGATGGGAAAGTCAAAGCTATAATCGCAAAATACAACGGAATCTTAAAGAGCTATGGCGCAGATACATCAGGCGTCGATAAGCTCTGGGATTATTACCTGAGTAAAAAAGCCGATCAGAAGGCTTATTATATGAATCTATATTTATAATTCAGGAGGATTAGTAAAATGAAAAAAAGAATTACCAAACTCACAGCAATCTACCTCGCAATTCTCATGTGCCTGAGTATGTTGCCGACAGCATTGGCATATGATTTGCCGAATGAGGAGGATTACACATCTTCCATCACAATCGCAGTCAGTGAAAATGCTGTAAGCTCTGCAGGCTTCTACACTGCGACACTCAGCATGGATGAGTATCTTGCAAACGCAGTTGCAGCGCACTATTCAAGAGGTACAACGGCAGAGGAGTTCAAGTCGCTTCGTTTCCGTTGCGTGCTTCAGGACGACCTTATAGAGAAATGTATTGCGGAAGGCATTACATTTGATGAAGGCGATGTCAACTTCAACGATAATGCAAGCATTAACGGTAAGGTATTTGTTCCGGCATCAGATGACTATGTAACCTACGCTGACAATTATATTGCTATTGACTATAAGCTCAATCCGGATGTTGTGGATTCATGGACAACCGTTGGTGATGTAAAGGCTGCTCTTATGAATCCGATGCAGATGAAGAGTAATGCTATTGCAGGTCTTACTGCAGCGATGATTGAAGAAGCAAAGGGCGCAGACGGCGAGATAACAACAACAGCTGCTGTTGTTATGACTGCAGAGGCAGGCTCCGGAATGAATTATGGTAGCTTTACTGATTTCCTTTCGGCTGAAAGACTTGTCGGCTATGGCGAAGAGACATGGGGCAAGAAAGATTCTTCCGGCGGTGACGGCGGCCTCTCAAGTGATGTTACATCGACAAAGAAGTATGATATCAAAGTTGAGAATCTCAGCGACAAGGGCTCTGTAACAACAAACAAGACAGAGGCTTCAAAGGGTACAGTTGTTACAATCACATCGGTTGCAGAAGAGGGATACAGCATCAAGTCTCTCACAGTCAAGACTGCTGATGGCAGAGACATTGCAGTTATCAAGAAGAGCAACACAACATATACATTTACAATGCCGGCAGCAGATGTAACCGTTACATCTGATTTCAAGGCAGCAATCGCTGACCCGGCAGACACAGGTGTCGGCGATATCCTCAACACAGATGATCACATTGCATATATGTTCGGCTATCCGGAGGGTGATTTCCGTCCGCAGGGCAACATCACACGTGCTGAAGTTTGCCAGATGTTCTACAACCTTATGAGAAATAAGGAAGTTACAGAGACAGCACCGTTCTCCGATGTAGACCAGAATCAGTGGTATGCAAAAGCTGTAAACAAGCTTTCTGAGATGAAGATTATCAACGGTGTCGGAAACAACAAGTTTGAGCCGAACCGAGCTATCACACGTGCAGAGTTTGCAACAATCGTTGCTCGCTTTGTAACGCCGACAAGAAACGCATTTGACTTTGTTGATGTTACAACTGATCATTGGGCATATTCCTATGTCTCAACAGCAGCAGGCTATGGCTGGATCAACGGCGTTGGCGACAACAAGTTTGAGCCGAGCCGCAACATTCTCCGTGCAGAGGCTGCAACGCTTGTAAACCATATGCTCGGACGTATTGCCGATAAGGAAGCAATCGACGCAGGCCGCGCAAAGGTATGGCCGGATGTAGGCAATACTTATTGGGGCAGATATGAGGTTGCCGAGACAACAACAGAACACAGCTATTCGTTCAATGACGAACGCACTAAGGAAACTTGGGTTGACTAATTAGCATCATCAGACGGCAGGAGTTTGCTTTGGCGGCTCCTGCCGTGTTTGACAAATAAGGGTATATATAGACAGGGATAAAAGAATCGGGGGAAAACAATGCACGAACGCGAAGGCTCTATTGAGCTTGATGTACAGAAGCTGTTTAGCGAATATTTGCACAACTGGTGGATTATTCTCACCTGTGCGATTGTGGGTATGCTTATAACCTGGTATATTACAGCCAACTTTATAACACCAAAATATGCTGCGAGTGTTACTATATATGTCAACAACACAAGCCGTGAGCAATATGTCGAAACGATATCAAGCAGCAGTATGACCACATCGCGCCAGCTCGTTGATACATATATAAACATAATAAAGAGTGACACTGTTATGGATGCTGTCAGCCTGTTTCTTGACAAAAGCTTCAGCGCGACACATATTCGTGGTATGATGGAGGCGTCTCAGGTCGGAGAGACTGAGCTGTTCAAGGTGACTATAACCCATAATGATCCGGAGCTTGCTGCAAGGATAGCAAATGCAATTGCGTCTGTTGCGCCGTCAAAGATTGAGGATTTCGTCAGCGGAAGCTCGACAAAGATAATAGATTACGCAAAGATTCCGACGAGCCCGAGTTCACCTAACATAGGGAGAAACTGCATTATAGGGCTTGTTTTCGGTGCAGCAGTTGCTATGCTGTTTATAATGGCAAAGATGCTTCTTGATGTCAGAATCAAGGGAGAAGAGGATTTGAATGCGCTATTTGAGCTTCCTGTCCTCGCACAGATACCTGCGTTTGCAAACGACAATGAAAAGCGACGCGGCTATGGCCGATATGGTACATATCGCAGATACGGCGGATATAAGAAATATGGCTACGGCAAAGGCTATGGGTACACGGCGAGTGCATATGAGCAGCAAAAGGAGGATAAGTGATGAGATGGTTCGGATTCAAAAAAAAGGAAGACTCCAAAGCTGCGGCAAAGCGAATACGTGAGGAAAAAATAGCACAGGAGCGCCGCAACCTTCTGACTGCAAAAAGCGATTTTTTTGTGCGTGAAGCATATAAAGCGCTTCGAACAAACGTTTCCTTTGCTCTTGCTGAGGACACAGACAGCCATGTTATCATTATAACATCCTCGATGCAGGGTGAGGGTAAATCAATCACTGCGATGAACCTTGCCATTTCATATGCAATGACGGATAACAAGGTTATAGTAATAGACTGCGACCTTCGCCGTCCAAAGGTTGCGCGCCTTATGAAAATGAAATCAAAAGTCGGGCTCAGCAATCTCATAATTAATCCGGATTTATATGATGAAGCAATTCTTCCGACGAGCGTCAAGGGGCTTGATGTTATGCTTTCGGGAGATATTCCGCCAAATCCGTCAGAGCTTCTCGGCTCAAAGCGTATGCAACAGCTTATTGCAAAGCTCAAAGAAAAATATGACTATATCTTCCTTGATTGTCCGCCTGTAAATATGGTTACAGACGCTGTTGTGCTTGCTCCGCAGAGCGATGGCGTCCTGTTCCTGGTGCGTGCGAACCATACAGAGCGTGGCAGCGTTATTCACGCGATAGATCAGCTTGAATATGCAAAGGCGAAGATTCTCGGCTTTGTTTTAAACGGTGTCGGAATGGAAAACACACATTATGGCTATAAGCAATATAAATATAAGGGCTATTCCCGTTACGGAAGATATGGCTATGGCTATAGCAGACGTGGCTACGGTTACGGCTACAGCAGGAGAGGTTACGGTTACGGCTACGGCTATGGCTACAGCCGCGGTCCTGCGCCTTATGAGCACGTCGGCGCTCCTCAGGACGAGGGGCAGGCACGTGATGTAAGATGACGGATCTTCATACACATATTCTTCCGGCGATGGACGATGGCGCGGAGGATGTAAAGACGAGCATTGATATGCTTCGTGCTGAGTTTTGTGATGGCGTGGATGTTGTTGCCCTGACGCCGCATTTCTATCGCCATCGGGAAGATCCGGAAAAGTTTTTCAGAAGGCGTGAAAAGTCATATGCGATGCTGAAAGCTGCCATAAATGCGCTGAAACAGGGGGAAAAAGAAAAGCTTCCGGAGCTTGTTCTCGGTGCTGAGGTTGCCTGGTGGCCGGGTATTGCCGATATGGATGAGCTCGAGCTTCTATGTATAGGCGACACACAGAATCTTCTTCTTGAGCTGCCGTTTGCGCCTTGGGATGCCGGAATCATAAATAATATATACAACATTATGGGTAAGTTCGGGATAACTCCGGTTATTGCACATATCGAAAGATATCTGCATATGCAGAGCAAAAGTGTGCTGCGTGATATCTTTTCGCTTGATGTACCCATACAGCTGGGGTGTGAATCACTTTTGCATCCGGCGCTTCGCGGAACTGCGCTGAAGCTCATAAAACGAGACAACGCGCATTTTGTCGCATCAGATTGCCACAATATGAGCGACAGAAGGCCGAATATGAAGCCTGCTCTTGATGTTGTATACAAAAAATTCGGCGACGATATAACCGATTCGTTGTTATATTGCGCCGAAAGCCTGGCAAAAGAATAGATAACGAAAACTACCATACCGCTATGCGATATGGTAGTTTATTATTTATTTAATTTTTTTACGATATATTCGAGATACATCTCAACAATATCAATATCATGCGTCGCGTAAAGCATACGGGAGCCGACAACATCTTCAATTTCATTTATAACAGGCTCGCCCTTGTGATACATAATGTCGATGCCGCAATAATCAAAATCGAATATTTTGCAAACACGCTCGATAAGCTGCGCCTCTTTAGTGGTGAGCGTTTTGGCCTCAACGCGCCCACCAAGCGAGAAATTGCTTCTGAAATCGCCGTTTGCAATTCGTTGGACGGCGGCAACCGGCTTATTGCCGAGGATATACACGCGCATATCGCGCCCGAGCTCTGTTGCAAGAGGCTGAATGACATATTCATCAGGTGAGATTGCTGCTCTTGCGGCAGCGTATTCACCATCATTGTGAATAAGGGTGACATTTTGTCCACCGTGACCGCAACAAGGCTTTATCACCATCGGATATGAAGTGATATCAGGCGGTGTGTCGTTCTGCTTTGCTGATATCCAAGGGATAACAGGGATGTTATTTGCGTGGAGATATTCGTATGTGCGTGCTTTATTGTTGCAAATCTCAGATACGTGCGAGTTGTTGAAAACGGGAATACCGCGCATTTCAAGCTTGCGTGTCACATCAGGGCGCATTGCGCGGACGATTGCAAAATCAGGGCGACTTTCGGGAAGGCCTCCATCGCACAGTATGAGAGAAAACTCAAGCTCGAGCTGCTTTCCTCGCTCGATGTGCATATCAATATAGCTTTGGTTGCGCTTTGCTCCGGATTCTTCATATACAAGCCAACCCTTCATAATATCACCTCAGCTTTGAGATAATGTGTTCTGCAATAAGAGCTGCAAGGTCAACGCCGGTGGCGTCAAGCGTGCTCTTGAAATGTGCGTTTGAGTTTACCTCGCAGAGGAGAGGACCGTTTTTGCCGAACAGAATATCAATTCCGGCAAAATCAAGCCCGAGCCGCCGTGACGCTTCTTCTGCAAGCTCGATTTCAGCACTTGTCGGCACATAATTCTCTACGCTTCCGCCGAGCGTCACGTTGCTTCGGAAATCTCCGTTTTTGCTCTCACGCTTCATCGCCGCGTGGAATTTGTGACCGACGACATTCATTCTTACATCAGTTCCGAAGCTTTCCTTTATAAGCTCCTGAAACAGAAGCGGAACGCTTTCGTGCTCCTTCACAGTTGAAACAAGTTCATCCATATCGTTTGCAAGATAAACCTGTGCGCCGAACGAACCGCAGCATTCTTTTACGACAACGGGAAAGCCGAGCTCTTTTGCAACAGTGCTGAGAAAGGCCGTATCTGTATATCCGATGTTTGGGAAAGTCATAGGTGCGACAATCGTTTTGGGCATTGGAAGTCCCGAAAGAGCAAGGTGAGTTTTCGCCTTGTCATCGCATTTTTCAATGGCATCGGCAGAATTGAAAACAGGGATCCCCTCGGCTTCAATGTGCTTTGCAAGATTTATGTCCTTATCCCAGAAGAGGACAAAATCCGGTTTTTTCGCAAACGGAAGGCTTTCGCCAATCGGCGCAGAAAGCTCGGAATTTGCGCAGAGCGAGAGGGGGACCTCTCGCTCTGAAAATGCTGATTCAAGCCGCGAATAGATGTCGCGGAATTTTTCTGTTGATAAAAACCGATTTACTATAAGCAGCCCTGTCATAGCTATACACCCCAGAAGAGATAGACGAGGACATAGCCTGCGATAACTGCGGAAAGCGTAAACGGAATGCCGATGCGGAAGAAATCGCGATTCTTGACCTCATAGCCTGCATTGCGAAGAATACCCGTACCTGTGATATTTGCTGATGCGCCGATGGGAGTGAGGTTTCCGCCGAGCGTTGCGCCGATAAGGAGACCAAAGGCAAGCAGGTGTTTGGGACAACCAAGCTGTGCGGAAATTCCGGCAACAACCGGGAGCATAGCCGCAACATAAGGAATGTTATCGATAAATGCAGAGAAGATAACGGATGCCCAGACGATGAGCGTATAGATAAGGAATGTGTTTCCGCCTCCGATTTTGACGAAGAACTCGCTTATTGTGGCAATAACGCCGAGCTCTTCAATTCCGGCAATAACAACGAAAAGGCCGTGAAGAAGCCCGAGTGTGTAGAAATCTATTTCCTTGAATACGTCTTTTACAATCGTCTTGTTCTTCTTGAATATAAGCTCGCGCAAAACGCCGATTACCATAAGAGCAACGCAGATGTAGCCGTTTGTTTCGGCGGGCTTATTGGGAATGAAGGATGCAACGATGAGAAGAAGAATTGTGCCGAGGAGAAGAACTGTCGGGAAGAAATCATTCACCTCGGTTTTTTCCTGAGACTCAATCGGCTGTGTTTCCTTTCTAAAGAGGATAAGAAGGATACCTGCCGAGATAAGAGCACCTGCCTGAACGACCCAGAAGAGACCGGGACGCCCGTTATACCAGAAGAAGTCAAGAAAGTTCATAGCCAGACCGCCGGTTGCCGGGTTTCCTGCAAGCATAATTGAGGTCGTATCTCCGACAAGAGTTGCGGCACCCTGAAGGTTCGATGAAACTGCGATGGAGATAATCATTGCAACAGGGTTGATGTTAAGCTTTTTGGCGATGTTGAGAGCGACAGGCGCAATCATAAGAACAGTTGCGACGTTGTCGACAAATGCAGAAATAATTCCGGCAAAAAGAGAAAGCCACACAGTCGCCCATTTGACGTTGGGAACCTTGCTTATGATAAAGTCAGCCAGTCGGTCGGGCATTTTTGACTCAATGAAGAGATAGACCGTACCCATAGTACCGGCAATCATCATAAGGACATTCCAATCGATGGCCTTGAAGACATCCCAACCGTTAAAGCCTGCCATAAAGGTGAAAACAACAGCAGAGCCAAGCGCTATGTATGGGCGGAACTTCTGGAATGAGAGCAGCAAAACATATGTAATGCCAAAAACTATAAGTGCGGGAATCATTGAAAAACATCTCCTTTAAATTATCCGCGAAAATTCACAGCGTACATTATAGCACAAAAAAACACATTTAGCAATCGTTGAATTTCAACAAAGTCGGTGCTTTTGAAAATATTCTGTATTGAGTCATATATGCGGCGAAATGCCCGTTGCTTGCAAATTCGGGAACAACGGTATACACGGTGTTATTCGATTCAAAGAAATATTCGTTCTCGAATAAGACCCTGAGCCTGTTGCATAAAAAGCTCTGTATAATTGCTGTTTTGCATAATATAAGCACCCCAATACTGTTAATTATATACTATCATATAATCACAAGTAATTCAACGTGGCAAAAGACGGCTTGACCTCAATGGTATTTTATGGTAAAATTTCAAACGGTGATATATGATATGCAATATATAATAACGTTTTTTGAGGGGATAATCTCTTTTATCTCCCCGTGTATGCTTCCGATGCTGCCGATATATGTTTCATATTTCTCGGGCGGCGAAAACAAAAGCGCAAAGACATTTCTAAAGGCTCTTGCGTTCGTCGCGGGATTTACCGCGGTGTTCAGCCTGCTTGGCCTGTTTGCGGGAAGCATCGGTGCGCTTCTCGACAGATATCACGAAGCGGTGGAGACTGTCAGCGGTATAATAATCATATTGCTCGGGCTCGATTTTCTCGGCGTTATCAGAATACCGTTCCTGAAAGGCTTCCATGCCTCGACAAAGGTTACGGGCGTGTTTTCCGCGTTTGTATTCGGGGTAATATTCTCGATAAGCCACGCCCCGTGTATGAGTGCATTCCTCGGAACAGCGCTTGTCACGGCATCCGCGTCGGGCGCGGCGCTCAAGGGGATGCTTCTGCTTCTTTCCTATTCGCTCGGGCTCGGTATTCCGTTTCTCATTTCCGCGATGCTCATAAAGAGATTGAACGCTGCGTTTGAGGCGATAAAGAATAATTATAATGTAATAAATATTATCTGCGGCATTTTGCTCATAATCCTCGGTGTTCTTATGGCGACAGGCGTCCTGCACAAACTTATGCATTTGGTGCATTGATAAAGAGGTGTGAGTTGTGAGGTTTTTAAGGCTTGATGAAAACGCAAGATTTTCAAACAAGCAAATAGTTGTTTTCCTGTTACCGATGTTTTTTGAGCAGCTGATGATGTCGGGGCTCAATATTGCCGATACCTTTATGGTCTCAAATCTCGGTGAAATTGCGGTTGCAGGTGTTGCGCTCGTGTCGAGAATAGACAATTTCGTCAAACAGTTCCTTCTTGCGCTCGCGCAGGGCGGAAGCGTCATTATGTCCCAGTATATAGGCGCAAAGGATGAGAAGCTTGCGCGGACATCGCTCAAAAACAATGTCCGCATCGTTATAATCATCGGCCTTATAATAATGGCGATTATGGTTCTTCTGCGCCCGTGGATACTCAATACGCTTTACGGAAACGCGGAAAAAGAAGTGCTCGATATAAGCCTTGAATATTTCAATATAACTGCATTTTCATATCCGCTTGTTGCGCTCTATTATTCGGGAAGCGCATCCTTCCGCGCGATGGGTGAGAGCAAGGTTCCGTCCGTTGCCGCAATCTGTATGATGATTATAAATCTCACACTGAAATATACATTTATCTTTAAGATGAATATGGGCGTCAAGGGCGCTGCACTTTCCACGTTGATAGCTATGGCGACAGTCGGAACAGTAATGTTTATTGGCCTTCACGCAAAGAGAAACAAGGTCAGGCTCGAGGGATTTTTCAGGCCGCAGTTTGAGGGCGAAAATGCCGGCAGAATACTTAAGATTTCCGTTCCCAACGGAATAGAGCAGGGAATGTTCCAGCTCGGTGCGCTTCTGATTGCAGGTCTCGTTTCGGGGCTTGGCACTGCGGCGATTGCGGCAGACTCGATTTCAAGAACAATCTGCGGATTGATACATTCCTTCGGCTCGGGCTTCGTCGCTGTTATGATGATGGTTATCGGGCAGTGCATGGGAGCCGGGCGCCCGGACGAAGCAGAGTTTTATACAAAGCATATATTGAAGATCAACTATTTGCTGACTTTCTTCAACGTCCTGATTGTTTTTGTGCTTCTGAAACCGCTTATTTCGCTTTATGATGTTTCTGCGCAGGCGCAGAGCTATGCGTTCCGGATACTGTTGATATATGGAATCGGCTCAATGTTCTTTTACCCGACGAGCTTTGCAACAGCGGCGGCACTCCGCGGAGCGGGAGACACAAAGTTTGTTATGCTCGTTGCGTCCTGCTCGATGTTCCTGTTCAGGATAGGCGCAGCATATATCTTCGTCTATGTGTTTAGGCTCGGAATCCTTGGCCCGTGGATTGCGATGGTGTCAGACTGGGTGATAAGAAGCGCTGTGTTTGCAATAAGGTTCAAAGGCGGAAAATGGGCAAAAAACAAGGTTATATAAAGTTATATAAAGAGAAGTCTCACAGGTGTTCGCCTGTGAGACTTCTTTTCTCTATTCAATTATCATCCCGAACAGTTCGTTCAGCCTTTCATATCGCCCAAGCAGATAGAGATAGCCGAAGAGCGCTTCGAAAGCAGTTGCCGTGTGATAGGTTTCGGGGCTTGCGTGCTTCGGAAGCGTGTTGACCTTTGCGTTGCGTCCGCGAAGAAACACATCGTGCTCCTCTTCTGTGAGGCTCGGGAGGATTTTTGAAGCTGCGGCCTCCTGCGCCGAAGCGGAAACGGAGGAAACTGTGTTTTTATGCAGCTCCTTCACCTTTCTTACGCCGCTTTTTGAAAGGTTTGCGCGGACCATAAGCTCGAAGACCGCATCGCCGACGTGCGCAAGCCCGAGCGAGCTCATTTCAAGTATTTCATTTTTTGAAAGTGTTGTGTGAAGAAAATCCTGCATATATACCTCCGAAAAAAATTTCTGAGAATATTGTATGTCAGAATAATCAAAATGTCAAATCATATACTAAAAAAGGCTGTGGTGTTAATCCTATGTAAAAAAGATCGATAGTTAAAAGATTGTCAATTGCAAACGTTGAAAAAATATGCAAAATGTGGTAAAATAGATAAAATTATTAAAACAGAGGCGGTGAATAATATGGCTCAGGATGCCGTCAAAAAGGTAATGGAAGCAGAAGCTTCGGCAGCGGCTCTCATAGAAGAGGCGAGAGAGCGTGCAAAGCAGATAATTTCCGATGCCGAAAAAGAAGGCCGTGAGATGCTCATCAATGCTGAGATTGAAGCTGAGAAAGAGGTGAAGGCGCTTCTTGCAGAGGCGGAAAAATCAGCGGAGGCAGCATCGCGCAAGATCCTTGCCGGGGTCGAGAGCGAGGGCGCAAAGCTTGAAGCTCTGGCTCAGGGCAGGATGGACAAGGCAGCAACGGTCATAGCGGAAAGGGTTGTGAACGGATAATGGCTATTGTCAGAATGAAACGGTTGCGTCTGTTCGCAATGGCAGAGGACCGCGAAAGGCTTCTTGACAGGCTTGCACATCTTGGTGTTGTCGAGATAAGTGAAGCGGAGTCTGCAGGTGAAGCTGCTGAGACTGCGGCTTCGGAGAAGCTGGGCGAAACGCTTTCACAGATTGTTTCCGCTCAAAGCTCGGCAAGAAAACACAGCAAGCTCAAAAAAGGGCTGTTCAGCCCACGCCCGGAGATGACAGAGCAGGAGCTCCTCTCCTCGGAGCTGTTGTCGGAGGCTGAGGAGATAACAGCCGCGATAAACGAGCGCGAAGCGGCGCTTTCGAGGCTGTATGCAGAAAGGTCGAGAATTGCGACACTGCGCAAGACATATGCGCCTTGGGAAAAGCTTGATGTTCCGCTCGATACGGGCAGTGGCAGGTTCTATGAAACGACGCTTATGACGGTTCCGTCCGTCATAAAGCCCGAGGATATTGCGGCGGCGGTCGCCGAAGGCTCGGAATATGCGGAGCCCTTTGTGGTGTCAAGTGACAGGGAGCTTCATTACCTGTTCCTCATAAGCCACAGCGGAGACGCTGAGCGCGTGCGCGAGAAGCTCAAACAGCTTGGTGCGGCGGTGGTAAAGTTCAGCGGAACAGAAGTCACGGCGCGTGAAAAGATAAAAGCGCTTGATGCTGAGCTTCTGGCTGTTGAGAATGAAATAAAAGAAGCAGAAGAAAACATTGCCGTAACGGTCGAGCAATATGACAAGCTGCTCGCGGCGCAGGATGCGGTGGAGAGCCGCATTGCTGTTGCAGATGCAGCGGAAAAGGGCATAACGACGGCACGCGCATTCTATCTCGAGGGCTGGTGCCCGGCGCGCGAGGAAAAGATGCTTTCTGAGGTGTTTGAGGAAAGCGGCTATGCCTATGAGTTCTCAGACCCTGCAGAGGGTGAAGAGCCGCCGACGCTCACATATAACTCAAAGCTGATTTCTCCGTTTAATATGATTACGAATATGTATAGCCCTCCGGCGTATACGGGCATAGACCCGAATCCGACAATGGCTCCGTTTTTTGCCTTGTTCTTCGGAATAATGCTATCTGACGCAGGTTATGGATTGCTTCTGATGTTTGCAGGCATATTTGCCCTGTGGAAGCTAAAGCCGCGAGGAGGATTTAGAAGCTTTATGCAGCTTGCAGTAATCTGCGGTGCGTCTACTGTTGTATGGGGGCTCCTGTTTGGAGGCTTCTTCGGAGATGCCATCCCGTCTGCATATCTTCTCTTTACGGGGAAAACCTTCCCTTATGATCTTGCACTGTGGTTCAATCCGACGAATGACCCGATGACGATGCTTATATTCTCGCTTGTTCTCGGCGGAGTTCAGATAGTGGCAGGAATGGCTGTTAAAGGCTATATGATGATACGTGACGGGCTATGGCTTGATGCGCTGTTCGATATCGGCTTTTGGTGGGTTGTTTTCGGAGGTGCAATAACCTGTATATTCAATGCGCAGCTTGGATTATACGTTCTTGCCGCAGGTGCGCTCGGGCTTATTCTTACGCAAGGTCGGGCGAAGAAAAATATCATAATGAAGTTTTTTAGCGGTCTGCTCAGTTTATATGATATAACCGGATATTTTTCGGATATACTTTCATATTCGCGCTTGCTTGCGCTTTCTTTGGCTACGGCAGTCGTAGGCAACGTTATAAACACGATGGGTGTTATAACGGGTCCGGTTTGTTTTTTTCTGGTATTCATAATCGGACATCTGTTCAATATCGCAATAAATCTCGTAGGCTCGTTCGTTCACTCGGCAAGGCTTCAGTATGTCGAGTATTTCGGCAAGTTCTATGAGAGCGGCGGAAGGCTTTTTGCCCCGCTGACAATAAAATCAAAAAACACAGACATCATCAAGGAGGAAAATTAAAATGGAATTCGGTTTGGCACTTGCGCTTTTGGGCGCAGCACTCGCAACATTTCTTCCGGGCATGGGCTCGGCAAAGGGTGTTGGTCTCGTAGGTAAGGCAGCATCAGGCGTTATCGCGGAGGATCCGTCAAAGTTCGGTCAGACGCTTCTTCTTCAGGCGCTTCCCGCAACACAGGGTATTTATGGTCTTCTCATTGCATTCCTTGTGCTTCTCAAGGTAGGAATGGTTGGCGGAGACGGAGCCGTTGAGGTTTCTCTTCTTACGGGTGTATACATCCTTCTCGCTTGTCTCCCGATTGCAGTTGTTGGATATTTCTCGGCTTTCCATCAGGGAAGTGTTGCTGCGGCAGGCGTCGGTGTTGTCGCAAAGCGCCCGGAAGAGGTTTCCAAGGCTATGATTTACGCCGCTATGGTTGAAACCTATGCAGTTCTCGCGCTTCTCGTTTCGTTCCTTATGCTCAACGGCGTAAGCTTATAAGGCGGTTTTCACAATATGAACGGTATTGAAAACATCATAAAACGCATAGAGGAAGAGGCGCGCGAGGCGGCAGCAAAGATAATTGCCGATGCTGAGGCTGAGGCCGCCTCCATACGTGAGAAATACACGTCAGAAAGCGAAAGTGTGCGCGGAGAGATTGTTTCTCGCGGCAAAAAGGTTGCGGATGAGCGCGCAGCGCGCCTTTCCGGTGCAGCTTCGCTTGAGGCAAAGAAGGCTGCTCTTGCAAAAAAACAGGAGCTTATATCCGATGCATTTTCCGCAGCGGTAGAAAAACTTTCGTCGCTGTCTGACGACAAGCGCGCACTTGCGCTTTCACGTCTTGCCCTCGCTGCCGCAAACGGCGGAAAGGGAGAAATCATTCTCTCAAAGGCAGAGCGCGATGCCATTGGCGCAAAGCTTATGGCAAAATGTTCTGAGAACGAAAACATAGTGCTGTCGGAGGAGACCCGCGAAATCGGCGGAGGGCTCATCTTCCGCGACGGTTCGGCAGAGGTGAACTGCGCGTTCTCCTCGCTCGTGTTTGAGCTCCGTGAAAGTCTCAGCCGCACAGTTGCTGATGTTTTGTTTGGCTGATAAAACGAAAAAGGCACAGCGTTGCCTGAAAATACCGCTCGCTTAAGGGTGCGGTAGGAGGTTTCAGATGAAACTAAGAGATACAGATTATTTATATGCAACGATGCGCGTGAGGGTGAATGAAAAAAGCCTGCTCACAGCGCAGAAGATAGAGCGTATGTGTGATGCAAGGACTGCAGAGGAGGCCGGGAAGATTCTTTCGGAATCAGGCTATGGCGATTTTGCAGTGTCAAGCTTTTCCGAGGTTGAACGTGCCATTTGCGCTATGCGCGCAGACACGATGAAACTCATAGCAGAGATTTGTCAAAACACATATATTGCCGAGGTATTTGCACTTAAATATGATTTTCACAACATAAAAACCGTTATAAAAGCAGAGCTTACCTCGAGTGACCCGGAGCGTCTGCTGTCAGACTCATCGCTCATCCCCAAGGATGAGCTTCTCCGCGCTGTAAGGGCGGAGGATATGAGCGCGCTTCCGGAGAAAATGGCGGCGGCTTTTTCTGAGGCGAGAGACACTCTTGCACACACGGGAGATCCGCAGCTTGCCGATTTCATACTCGACAATGCGTGTTTTGCTATGATGGCAGATGCGGCAAAGGCATCTCAGAGCGAATTCCTGCAGGGCTATGTAAGCCTTATGGCAGATGCGGCAAACCTGCGCACAGCAGTGCGTGCCTGCCGTCAGGGCAGAGGTGCAGAGGTGCTCGGCGCGTGTCTTGTTTCGGGTGGAAGCATCGACAAAAATGTTTTCCTGACATTTGATTTCGAGAGCGGATTTTCCGCAACATCTCTTGCGGCTGCGGCAGAGCTCGGCGCTGCGGCGGCAAAGGGAGACACGGGGCTTCTGGAATTTGAGCGTGAGCTTGACAATGCGCTTATAAAATATATGCAGAGTGCGAAATATGTTGCTTTTGATGAACGCCCGATAATTGCGTATATTGCGGCAAAGGAATCGGAAGCGATGGCGGTCAGAATCATCATGGCAGGAAAGCTTGAAGGGCTTTCAGGCGATGAAATACGTAGCAGATTGAGGATTAATCATGTATAAGCTTGCAGTTTTAGGCGACCGTGAAAGTATTCTCGGATATCGCACGCTCGGTTTTGATGTCCGCGCCTGCGAGAATGAGGAGGAGGGCAGCGATGCGCTCCATAGCCTTGCAAAAGAAGGCTATGCGGTTATATATATAACAGAACAGCTCGCGTGCCGTATCGAGGAGGATATTGCAAAGTATAAGGACTCACCGCTTCCGGCAATCATCCTTATCCCCGGAAAAACGGGCTCACTCGGCATCGGCATGAAGGGTGTACACGCAGCGGTTGAACGCGCGGTCGGCGCGGATATTTTGGCAGATGCTTAAGGCATCTTAGGAAGGAAGATAAATCCATGACAAACGGAAAGATTATAAAGGTTTCCGGTCCGCTCGTTGTGGCGGAGGGGCTTTCTCACGCGAATATGTTCGACGTTGTCCGTGTAGGACGTGATCGCCTTATCGGAGAAATAATCGAGATGCGCGGTGACCGTGCATCCATTCAGGTTTATGAAGAAACAGCAGGTATCGGTTATGGCGATGAGGTTATAACGACAGGAGCACCCCTCTCTGTCGAGCTTGCGCCCGGCCTTATCGAAAACATCTACGACGGAATCCAGCGCCCCCTCGAAAAAATCCGTGAGATATGCGGCAGCAATATCAAGCGCGGTATCGAGGTGACAAACGTAGACCGCGAGCGCGTCTGGGATTTCAAAGCTGTAAAGAAGGTCGGCGACAAGGTGTCCGGCGGCGATATCATCGGCACGGTTCAGGAAACAGTCATTGTTGAACACCGCGTTATGGTGCCCCACGGAATATCGGGAGAGATCGTTGAGATAACCTCCGGCAGCTTCAGGGTCGAAGACACAGTATGCAAAATAAAGAAGGTGGACGGAAGCGTTGCTGAGGTTGCAATGCTCCAGAAATGGCCTGTCCGTATAGGACGTCCGTATAAAGAGAAGATGCCGCCTGATGTTCCGATGATTACGGGTCAGCGCGTCATCGACACAATGTTCCCGATTGCCAAGGGCGGTGCAGCGGCAGTTCCGGGTCCGTTCGGAAGCGGAAAGACAGTCGTTCAGCATCAGCTTGCAAAGTGGTCAGACGTTGATATCGTTGTCTACATCGGATGCGGTGAGCGCGGAAACGAAATGACAGACGTTCTCCGCGAATTCCCTGAGCTTCGCGACCCGAAGACAGGCGAATCGCTTATGAAGAGAACGGTTCTCATCGCAAACACATCCGATATGCCTGTTGCGGCGCGTGAAGCATCCATATATACAGGCATCACGATTGCAGAATACTATAGAGATATGGGCTATGATGTTGCAGTTATCGCAGACTCAACCTCGCGTTGGGCAGAGGCGCTCCGTGAAATGTCCGGACGTCTTGAGGAGATGCCCGGTGAAGAGGGATATCCGGCATATCTTTCATCGCGTCTTGCTCAGTTCTATGAGCGCGCAGGAAGAATATATGCAGCCTGTGGCGAAGAACGTCTCGGCTCGCTTACAGCTATCGGCGCAGTATCGCCTCCGGGCGGTGATATCTCAGAGCCTGTCGCTCAGGCGACACTCCGCATAGTCAAGGTTTTCTGGGGGCTCGATTCATCACTCGCCTACAGCCGTCACTTCCCGGCGATAAACTGGCTCAACTCATATTCGCTCTACCTCGACCGCCTCGGCTCGTGGTTTGACGAAAACGTATCGCGTGAGTTTATGAAAAACAGAGGCGCGGCAATGAATCTTCTCCAGCTCGAGGCAGAGCTTCAGGAGATTGTCCGCCTTGTCGGCATAGATGCGCTTTCAGCGGATGACCGCCTCACGCTTGAGGTCGCTCAGATTGTCCGCGAAGACTTTCTCCAGCAGAATGCGTTCTCGGATACAGACAGCTACACTCCGCTCCAGAAACAGGCGCGCCTTATGTCGCTCGTTCTCAGATATTATGAGCTCGGCAAAAAGGAAATCGCCGCAGGTGTTGAGCCGAAGAAGGTTTTTGCTATGCAGGCACGTGAGAAAATCGGCCGTGCAAAGGATGCGCCCAACGATTCCTATAATAAGGTATATGATGAAATAGAAGCTCTTATGGAGAGCGAAGCAGATAAGCTTATAGCAGAAAAGGAGGCAGAGTAATGCTTAAGGAATATCGCACAATCCAAGAGGTTACAGGCCCCCTTATGCTTGTAAAGAATGTTTCAGGCGTCGCTTATGACGAGCTTGGCGAGGTCGAGCTTCCGAGTGGCGACCGCCGCCGCTGCAAGGTGCTTGAGGTGAACGGAAACGATGTTCTTGTTCAGCTCTTTGAGAGCAGTGCAGGAATAAACCTTGCAGACAGCAAGGTCAGATTTCTCGGCCACGGCATTGAGCTCGGCGTTTCGATGGATATGCTCGGCCGCGTTTTCGACGGCATGGGCAGACCGAAGGACGGCGGACCGGATATTCTCCCGGATGAGCGCCGCAATATCAACGGCACGCCGATGAACCCGGCATCACGTAACTATCCCGATGAATTTATCCAGACAGGCATCTCGACGATTGACGGGCTCAACACGCTTGTCAGAGGCCAGAAGCTTCCGATCTTCTCGGGCTCGGGTCTTCCTCACGCACAGCTTGCCGCGCAGATTGCGCGTCAGGCAAAGGTGCTCAATGCAGATGCAAAGTTCGCCGTTGTATTTGCGGCTATCGGTATCACATTTGAAGAGGCTGATTTCTTTATCAGCGACTTTAAGAGAACAGGTGCTATTGACCGCACAGTGCTCTTTATAAACCTTGCAAACGATCCTGCTATCGAGCGCATTTCAACGCCGCGTATGGCGCTGACTGCCGCAGAATATCTCGCATTTGAAAAGGATATGCACGTTCTCGTCATCATGACAGACATCACAAACTATGCCGAGGCTCTCCGTGAGGTTTCGGCAGCTCGTAAGGAAGTTCCGGGGCGCCGCGGATATCCGGGATACCTCTATACTGACCTTGCAACGATGTATGAGCGCGCAGGCAGAAACCTTATGAGCGAAGGCTCGATAACGATGATTCCGATTCTATCAATGCCTGAGGATGACAAGACACACCCAATCCCAGACCTCACAGGCTATATCACAGAGGGGCAGATAATCCTCTCGCGTGAGCTCTACCGTAAGAACGTTCTTCCACCGGTTGATGTTCTTCCTTCGCTTTCACGTCTTAAGGACAAGGGGATAGGCGCAGGAAAAACGCGTGAGGACCATTCGGGAACAATGAACCAGCTCTTTGCAGCATATGCGCGAGGCAAGGAGGCAAAAGAGCTTATGACAATCCTCGGTGAAGCAGCGCTTTCAGACACGGATAAGCTCTATGCGAAGTTCTCCGAAGAGTTTGAACGCCGCTATGTAAGCCAGGGATATGACGAAAACCGCTCGATTGAAGAAACTCTCAACCTCGGCTGGGAGCTGCTTTCCATCTTACCTAAGAGTGAGCTCAAGAGAATCAAGCCCGAGCTTATCGAAAAATATCTGCCGGAAAACGGACAGTAAGGGGAAGTTTCAATGGCAACAATGAACGTAAACCCGACGCGTATGGAGCTCAAACGGCTCAAAAACCGTTTGACAACAGCGCGCCGCGGACACAAGCTTCTTAAGGATAAGCGCGATGAGCTTATGAAGCGCTTTCTCGATATAGTGCGCGAGAATTTAGAGCTTCGCCGCGAGGTTGAAGCAGCGCTTATTGCGGCAAACCGCGGCTTTGCGGTTGCAAGCGCAGTTATGTCCTCTGAGATTCTTGAGCAATCGCTTATGTGCTCGACGAAATCCGTGGAGCTTGATGTATCATATAAAAACATAATGAGCGTAGACGTCCCGGAATTCAGCTTTTCCGAGAGTGATGGCCACTCCATATATCCGTATGGCTATGCAATGACCTCCGGTGAGCTTGATGATGCAGTTGACGGGCTGTCGAAGATTATGCCGTCGCTTCTGCGGCTTGCGCAGATGGAAAAATCGGCACAGCTTCTCGCTCAGGAAATCGAAAAAACGCGCCGCCGTGTCAATGCGCTTGAATATGTTATGATTCCTCAACTTGAGGAAACGATAAGAATGATAACAATGAAGCTCGATGAGAATGAGCGCGGAAACCTGACACGCCTTATGAAAGTTAAGGATATGATGATCAGGGAACAGATGCAAAAAGGCAATTGATGTTGTAATATATGCCGGAAATGAGAAAAGCTGCAGAATTTTCTGCGGCTTTTCTTGACGTTTGGATATCACAGGTATATAATTGTGAGCGTGTGAGAATAAAAGGGAGTGAGAGCGTGCAGATAGTCAGCATCACGGTAAATCAGCTTATAACTATGTTCTTCTTTATGGCTATAGGCTATGTTTTCAGAAAAACAAATATTCTTGACATATATGCAGGTAATGCAGTGTCGCGGCTTATAGTAAACGTGTTTATGCCGGCAATGGTCGTGCGCTCGTTTTCGCAGAACTTCAAGCTCGAGGTCATAAGCGACAAGCTTATGATTGTTGTGATTTCGATAATTGTTCTGATAATAACAGCGGTGCTTTCGATATTCCTTGCGAAAATTTTCTCAAAGGATAAAAACACTCAGGGAATATATATGTACAGCTTCACAATACCCAACCTCGGGTATATGGGATATCCGCTGATTCAGGCGATTTTCGGAGATGCTGCGCTTCTTGATGCGATGGTCTATTGCCTGCCTTATAACGTCTACATATATACTATAGGTATGCAGGTCCTCACGTCTCGCAAGAACGCATCCATTCTCGGGCTTCTTACGAATCCTTCGATCATTGCGATGATTGTCGGTGCGATTCTCGGTCTTTGCGATGTTCAGCTTCCCGGCACGGTAATGAAAATCCTGACGACTGCGGAAAGCTGTGTCACACCTTGTGCAATGATTCTGACGGGTACTGTGTTTGCGCGCATCAATATGAAATCGGTGTTCTCGGATTGGCGCTCATATGCGGCATCTGCAATCCGCTTGCTTGCGCTTCCGCTCATCGCACTTATGATTCTGAGGTTGATGAAGGTGCCTGCAAACTGGATTTTGCCCTGTGTTGCAATACTTGCAATGCCGCTCGGCGTAAACAGTGTTGTATTCCCGGAGGCCTATGGCGGCGATGCGGAATCCGGCGCAAAGGTCTGTTTTATGGCGGCAATTCTCGCTGTTTTCACAATACCGATTGTGTTTGCGCTGTTATAAAAAATAAAAATTTTGTCTGTCCATAAATATTTTACAATGTTTTATTTGCTTTTTGTAAATATATTTGTTATAATTACTTAATGTACTATAACACCATAGGTGAAAGAGGAGATTAACACATGAAAAAGACAAGAATTATCTCGCTGCTCGTTGCAGCAGCAATGCTTTGCACGCTCCTGTCAGGTTGCGTCGGAGGAAAGACAGTTATGAAAATCGGCGGAAATGCTATTTCCGAAGATATCTACAGCGCTGCTCTCATTTATACTGACCTTATGATGCAGCAGAATGTCGGCCTCTCTATCGCAAGCTATCTCGACGAGCCGCTCGGCGATGGCAAGACAGGCGCAGACATGCTCAAGGAGCAGGCAGACTCTTTTATAAAAGAATTTGAGTCAGTTGTGCTTTTGGCGAAGGAAAAGGGAATTTCACTCGATGCAGAAGACAAGAAAGCCCTCAAGGAAGCAAAGCAGTCTCAGATCGATGCAGCAGGCGGAAAAAAGGCATTCATCGATGGCCTCAAGGCAGACGGCCTCAACGAAGCTTTCTATGATTATATGATGGAGCGCCAGCAGCTCTATTCAAAGGTCTATACAGAGCTTTATACAGGAGATGGCGAATTTGCGCCGAGCGCAGACGAAGTTATTGCATCTCTCGAGGGATATGTAAGAGTAAAGCACGTTCTCATCAAGGCAGAAGCAGGCTCTGAAGACTATGAGGCAAAGAAGGCTGAAGCTCAGAAGATTGCAGACCGCGCAAAGGCTGGCGAGGATTTCGAGGCTCTCATCGCAGAGGTTGCTGAGAACGGCGACGGTGACCCGGGAATGCAGTCCAACACAGAAGGTTATGTTATGAGCAAGGAAGGCAACACTCTTGACGGCGGCTCGATGATTAAGGAATTCTCCGATGCATCCAACGCTCTTGCAGTAAACGCTGTTTCCGGCGTTGTTCCTTCAAGCTATGGCTTCCATATCATCAAGAGATATCCGTTTGATGCAGCATACATCACAGAGCATATCGACGAATATTCCTATAATGTTGGTGCAACTGCAATTACAGAGCAGCTTATGGCAGCTGTGGAAAATGTCGAGATCGAATACACTTCCGCATATGACAACTTCGATATTCACGCTGTATTCGGCGTTGAGAAAACTCTTGGCGCAGGAACAGGCGAAGAGCATTACGAAGGCGACGGTCACGACCACAGTGCAGAGGGTGAAGCAGCACCTGAGACTGAGGGCGGCATAGAGGTCGGCGAAGCTGTTCCGGCACAGTAATAAATAAAATTTTTAATACCCCTTTTTCGCCATGTGCGTCAAAGGGGTATTTTTAAAAGAAAGAGGTATATTCCAATGTGCAACGAAAAAGAATTTTTTGATCTGCTCAGGCAGCTTGCCGTGATTCCTGCGCCGAGCCACGAGGAGGACCTCCGTGTTGAGTTCTGTCTCAAATGGCTTAAAGACAACGGAATAGAGGCATATTCCGATGTTGCGAAGAACGTCGTCATTCCGTTCGGGAATGTCGGAAAATCCGGAATAACAGTTTTCCTCGGTCACACGGATGTCGTTTTCCCTGATAAGACTCCGCTCCCCTATGTCGATGACGGCGAAAAGATATATAACCCCGGAATCGGTGATAACACGGTTCACGCAGTTATGCTTATGTTCGCGGCGAGATACCTTGTGAGAAACAACATCACTCCGAAGAAGGGTATGCTTCTCGTCCTCAACTCCTGTGAGGAGGGGCTTGGAAACCTCAAGGGCATAAAGCAGATAATGGAGGACTTTGGTGGCAAGGTTGCCCGCGTAATTTCGTTTGACGGATTTTACACAAGTGTTGTAAAGCGCGTTGTCGGCTCAGAGCGCTATAAGATAACAATAAAGACAGAGGGCGGCCATTCGTTCAGCGCATTTGGAAACACGAATGCGATAGAGCGCGCCGCTGACCTTATAAGCGAGCTCTATTCCATAGAAGTACCGCATATCGGAGATTCGAAAACGACATATAATGTCGGCGGCATCACAGGTGGAACATCGGTCAACACGATTGCTCAGTCCTGTGAGCTTATGTATGAATACCGCTCGGATGAGGTTGAATGCATCAAAATAATGCGCGACAGGTTCAACGAGATTATCGGAAAGAGAAAAGCGGCAGGTCTCGATATCGAGGTTGAGGTGCTCGGAATCCGTCCTTGTGCCGCAGGTGTTGATGAGGAAGAGCTTTCTGCTCTTGCAGAGCGCGGCAGAAAGATATGTGAGAGTGTATCAGGGCTTTCCTGCAGTTATCGGTCGAGCTCAACAGACAGCAACATTCCGCTTTCAATGGGTGTTCCGTCGATAACGCTCGGTGCATATCGTGGCGGCGGCGCACACACTCGCGAAGAATGGATTGAAAAGGCAAGTGTTCCCGTCGGGCTTGAAATCGTCAAAAGAACAGTTCTTGATTTCGTGAAGGAGTGATCCGAATGGCAAAAATGAAAATTACCGCCGCCGGCGATGCGCTTATGGTCAAGCGCTTTCCCGAAAACTACACAGGGCTTTGCGGCGTGCGTGAAGCTATAACACGGGGCGAATTTTCGCTTGTAAACATAGAAACTCTGTTTTCGGAGTTCGATTGCTTCCCGTCCTCCTATAGCGGCGGTACGTGGGTGAATGCTCGCCCTGATGTGCTTGGTGATATCCTCGGTTATGGGTTCAACATCTGCGGCGCATCGAATAATCATTCGATGGATTATTCCTATGGTGGCCTTTTTTCAACGATTGAAACATTCAGAAAATACCGCGTTCCCTATTGCGGCATCGGCAAAAGTCTGGAGGCGGCATCAGAGCCTGCAACTCTCGAGAATGAGAGTGGAAAGCTCGCTGTGATTGCAATATGCTCGACCTTCAACGATGCTGCGCGCGCAGGCGCAACGGCAGAGGATCTGCCGCCGCGCCCGGGTCTTAACTTCCTTCGCCACTCAAAGATATATCAGGTAACGGCGGAGCATATGAAGGCACTCCGTGAAATTGCCGATGCAACTGCGATGAACGGCCAGCGTGAGCTCAATGTAAAAACGGGCTTTGTCGTTGATGACGGAACATATCATTTCGGCGCTCTGCGCTTTGTTGAGGGTGTCGAGGAGAAGATAATAACACATCCCAACAAAGCTGATGTCGAGCGCACCTGCGAGAGCATCAGAAGAGCGAAGGAAACGCATGATGCCGTTATAGTCATGCTCCATTGCCACGAAATACGCGGTGGTTCATTCACAGAGCAGGCAGACTTTGCGGTCGAGTTCGCTCACGCCTGCATAGATGCAGGTGCAAGTGCGATAATCGGCGGCGGAACACATCAGCTCAAGCCTGTCGAGATATATAAGGACAAGCCGATATTCCATTCGCTTGGCGACTTTGCATTCCAGAACGGCTCTGTCGAGATTCTTCCACCCGATTTCAAGGAGCAGTATAAGGTGCCGATAAACGCGACAGCTGAGGAAGCACTCAATGCACGCTCACAGGGCGGCAAGGTAGGACTTCATACGGATATTGCAAACTATCTCTCAGTCATCCCATATTTTGAGATTGAGGATGGAAAAGTTTCAAACATCCGCTTGACACCTATCGAGCTCGGCTTTGAGATGGATGATGAAATCAAAGGCCTTCCGCATATCGCAGATAAGGAAAGCGCTGCGAAGATTCTTTCTCAGCTTCGCAAAATCAGCGAAGAATACGGAACAGTATTTGAAGAAGACGGCGACGAAATCATAGTCAGAATATAAAAGGTCAGCACCGCCTTTGAGCGGTGCTGTTTTAAAAGCTTCGAATATTTCGGAAGTTTTTTGTTTTTAAGTTAAAATTAATTTTCGTGGGGTATGATAATATCAGAAAGCGGAAAGGAGAGCTATTTATGAAAAGATTTCTTGCTTTAATTATTTGTGTTGCCCTATTGTGCCCGATTGTCGCCTGCGCGGCAGAAGATGGCGGAAACAATGAAATATACGTTATGTATACCGACGGAAGCGACGCGGTTTTATCCTGTTCATCGTCGGCAGAAGCGGAGCGCCGTCTTTCGGAACTGTCAGAGGATGAAGATGTTGTGCTTGCGGCTCCGAATTATCGCTATACAGCGGATGCTCTTTCAACCACGGATGAATATGCTTCGCGCCAATGGGCGCTCTCAAACGACGGAAGCTTTTATATGGAAGACAGCAAAAACGAGCATCCCGTTTTTGATACTCCGTTCGGGGATGTGAGAATGCCCGGACAGTGGAGAGAGCCTGACCGTTTCGGCCGCCCGGGTGGAAGAATGCGCGGTTATGCAGCTTCAAACGGAGGCGAAGCTGTGCGATCCGTTCCCGGAATCGATATAAACGCAGCAGATGCCTGGACACAATATAAAGACAGCGGAAAAGAAATCACAGTCGCAATCGTAGACACAGGCATAGATGCCTCTCACCCCGAGCTTCGCGGAAGGCTCTGGCAAAATGCCGGAGAGATAGCCGCAAACGGAATCGATGATGACGGCAATGGATATGTTGACGATGTCAACGGCTGGAATTTTTATAATAACAGCAACAATGTGTTTATCGGGAGCGAGGATGACCACGGCACACATGGCGCAGGCACGATTGCCGCTATAGCGGATAACGGAATAGGCATTTCCGGAATTGCAAACAGCGGAAATATAAAGGTTATGAGCGTCAAGGCTCTTGGCGGAAGCGATGGCAGCGGAACGACTGCATCTATAATCCGCGCGATACAATATGCCGAAAAGAACGGCGCTGTTATCTGCAATCTGAGCCTCGGCACAACAAATAATGACAAAGCGCTTTATCAGACGATTGCAAATTCAAATATGCTGTTTGTTGTGGCGGCAGGAAACGACGGAAGAAACACAGACTATGCGCCGAGCTATCCTGCTTCATATGCTCTTGAAAACATTATTTCGGTCGCGAACTTAAACTATGACGGAAATCTTCACTACAGCTCGAACTACGGCGAGAGAAGCGTTGATATTGCGGCTCCGGGCTCATATATTCTCAGCACAACATCAGGCGGCGGTTATAGCTATATGACGGGAACATCAATGTCAGCACCGATGGTCTCGGCTGCAGCGGCGCTTGTTTATTCACATTTCGGCGATGCGGTAACGCTTTCGGGAGTCAAGGAGATTATTCTTTCCTCTGTAACAAAGCTTGAATCGCTTTCGGGTGAGGTTTCAAGCGGCGGTATGCTTAATCTTGCCGCCGCGCTCAGCTTTGATTTAAACGGGCTTCGCGGTTTGGAATGGGAGAGAAAGACTCCTGTCGAATATAAGGGAAAAGCGCCCGAGATAAGCATCTCGCTTGTCACGGGCGGCAACAGCCAATATCTCAACATCTCGCTTTATGACGAGGACGGGGATGCCTCAGGTCTTGAATATGCATCCGGCGAGAGAAATGAGCAATATTTCAAAGACGGCAACGGAACAAGGCTTGAGATTGGCGAGAACAAAGCCGCGACAATAAAGCCTGAGGTCGGAACATTTACGTTCTTTGCAACAGATGCAATGGGCAACGCAACAGTGCGCGTTGTAAATATAACCGAAGGGCAGAACCGCGCAAGAGGAGGGCGTATGCCGGGATATATGCGTGACCCGTTTGTGGGATATATGCCGGAAATGCCTGAGCTTCCCCAGATGAGAGAAATCGAAGAGATGGAAGAGCTTTTCAGAGAGATAACTGCAGAGCTTTTCCCCGAGCTTGAATCATGGTTCTTCGGAAGATGATAATAAAACCGAGGCAATTTAATGCCTCGGTTTTTTTCTATTTAACATTCTCAGAGAAATTCATAAGCATCTGCGCAACCTCTGCTCTCGTTGCATAAGCCGAGGGAGCAAGCTCTTTTTCGCTCTTTCCGTTTATAATGCCCTTTTCAACAGCCCAGCGCATTGCGGTGAGTGCCCAGCTGCTGACCGCATCCGCATCATCAAACTCAAGCTCGTGCTCAGAACTGCGGCAGCCTGAATATCTCCAGAGCATAACGGCAAGCTGTTCACGGGTTATGTTGTCATTGACCCCGAAGCTGCCGTTGCCATAGCCATCGACAATGCCCATTTCAGCAGCCCAGAGAATAGAGTCTGTATACCATTGGCCGCTCTTGACATCGGAGAATTTGCTCTTGGCTGAATGTGATGGGTTCTTCTCCATATTGTGAAGGACCTTTGCAAGCATTGCGCGGGTCATTCTGCCGTTTGGCTCAAAGCCCGTGTCGCTGACTCCGTTCATATAACCCAATGAAACGGCGTGCTCCACAGCACCGCAGAACCAGTCGCTTTCCTTTACGTCACGGAATTTTCCGGAATATTTTTTGTCCGTTTCCGAGGGTGTTTCATTATATTCGGGAGTGGATGTTTCCTTGTCTGCAGTATCAGGAGTTGTCGGCGCAGGTGCTGCTCCGCCGCCACCACCGGATGAACCGCCGCCACCACCGGATGAACCGCCACCACTACCGGATGAACCGCCGCCACCGCCGGACGAGCCGCCGCCACCACTGGATGAACCGCCGCCACCACCGGATGAACCGCCTTCACCACCGGACGAACCGCCACCATCGCCGCCGTCACCTTCACCGGATGGAGGCGGAGTGGGGGTCTCCGCGGCCTTTTTAACCGTAATCTTATATGTTGCGGATTTACCGTCAACAACCGCCGAAATGGTATATGTGCCGACTTCTTCGGGTTTGAAGGTTGCGGTCTTGCCCGTTCCGAGCTCTATTGGATTTTCGTCGCCATTTTTAACCGTCCAGACGGCTTTCTCCAGAATGGATTCGTCAATGCCGGAATTTGATTTGAGCGCAAAGGATACCGTCTCCGTTGCGTTATCAAACTGGCTTGCGCTGCCGCCTGTTTTTGAAATTATAATCCATTTGAATTCATTGAAAATATAGGGATATGCATAGGAATATGCGAGCATTTTTGTCGGATGTCCGCTTGTGGGATTGTGCTGCGCCATATAGTTTACAATTGCAGTCGCAATATCGGGATTCCATTTTCCGAGCCTTGCCCAATCGCGAACATTGGATTCGCTTGACATTTCTTTATGGTAAAGGGCGTTTGAGCTGTCGTCCATAAGATAATTATAAATGACAGGTGCTTCAAGGTCTCCGTTCCAAAGCATTTTCACAAACGCATTTGCGAATTTTTTCATATCGCTTTCGTTAAAGACAATGCCTCGCTCATATGCTGTAATTGCGGCATCAAGCTCGAGACAGCCGTGGGAAATATCCTCAACTCGCGAGGTCTGCCCCTTGTCCGTTGAAAAGGCAGGGTCATAATAATTCCAGTATACATATGCCTCGTCTCCCTCGCCGACAGTTTTGAGACTTTTCTTGAAGAAATTGAGCATCTTCGTCGCGCGGTCGAGATAGAGCGGACCTCCTGTCGCATTATAAAGCGGCATCATAACACACGCCATTTTTATATACTGGTTGTGCGGTAACGTATTTCCGGGATAGCCTGAGGAATCGTCCAGCGGCCAGATGTATGCGCCGATATCGCCTTCCTCTTTCCAACAGTAATCCCATTTTTCAATCATTGTTTCGGTGATTTCGAGGAATTCGTCGGCAACATCCTTATAGGTCTTTTCACCTTCAAATGTAAGAGCGCCGATTTCGCTGTTTCCATATACTTCCTCAATGAATTTTGCACAGGGCGCAAGCATCATCATATCGTGGACGTGGAACTGCGCTGCCTGCTGGAAGGAAACAGTGTCAAAATAGATATCGCCCTCTGCGTCTGCATCCGAGGATTCGAGATGGATTGTGAGGGCTGAGCCGCTTTCGGGAACAATAAAGCGTGTAACGCTGTTTGCATATGCGTTCGGGGAGTTGAAGCTGATATACTCATCCCCTTTAAGTGTTTTGAGAATGTTGCCCTCGGCATCGGTGATATATGCGCGAGCCGGGGCTGTGTTCTTTACATATATCGAGAACTGAAAGACTGTGCCTTTCGCATATTCGGGAATTGTGATTTCCGCGCCCTGAAGCTTGCCGCCGCCCGAGACGATGTGGAGTCCGCGCTTTGTGCGGCCGACATCTGCCTCGACGTTGACGTGATCTGTATCCGAGCCGAAGCTTCTCATCCACGCACTTGTTGAGGTTGAGCTTTCGTTTGTCGCAGAAGCAAATACCTTGTCAAACTCAGGGTCGGGCATACGCTTGACGGAATAGTTGGGAGCATCCCAGCCGGGATTATTCTCGCCATAGTCATAGTTGAGGTTGCGGAAAGCCTCCTGAAGCTGAGTGGCGAGTGTTTTGAGATATTCTCTGTCACCCGTGTTCTTATACATCTGAAAATATGATTCGAGCATATATGAAGCCGCCCACGCAAGCGTTGACGAGTTGCCGCTTGAGCAATAGCCGAATTCGCTTTTTGCTGCTTTAAAAACAGATTGCTCGACAGCGTTGTAGTTTGAGATAAGCTCATCACGCGAGACGAGAGAACCGTTTATACCGACAGCGTGTGCAGGAACGAGAGAGACAACAAGAGCGAGAATGATGACAAATGATAGTAATTTTTTCATTGCTTATTCCTCCTTATTGCTGAGCTTTTCGACGAAATCCGAAAGGACCTCTGAGATTTTTATGTTCTGTGGGCAGACCGATTCGCAGGCACGGCATCCGATGCAGGAAGACGGCTGCTTGTCGGCATCAATGGATTTCAGCGCGGTGGGGGCCATAAATCCGCCGAAGATGCTGTGCTCATTATAGAGCTTTATGAGACGCGGTATATCGAGCTCCTTCGGGCACTGAGCTGTGCAGTAGCGGCAGGCTGTGCAGAGAAACGACGGCTTGTCGGTCATACTGTCAACTATTGAACAGAGCGCGGAAAGCTCTTTGTCGGAAAGAGGACGATGCTCAGAGAAGGTTTTTATGTTCTCGCTGACCTGCGTGATATCAGACATACCCGAAAGCGTGACTGTGACCTCGGGTTGGGTCTGAAGCCAGCGGAAGCCCCAGGCAGGAACACTCTCTTCGGGGCGGAGCGCTGAAAGCTTATTTCTCTTGTCATCCGAAAGTGTTGCGAGCTTACCGCCGCGAAGCGGCTCCATAACCCAGACGGGCAGGTTGCGCTCGCGCAAAAGCTCAACCTTTGCCTTTGCATCCTGAAGGGTATAGTCGAGATAATTGAGCTGAATCTGAACGAACTCGATCTCATCGCCGAGCGCATCGAGAAAACGGCGGACGGTTTCGAGACTTCCGTGTGTCGAGAAACCGAGATGGCGTATTTTTCCCTCACGCTTCTGCTTCTTTATGTAATCAACAACTCCGTATTCGGGGCTTAAGAACCATTCGATGTTTTTCTCCCATACATTGTGGAAGAGGTAGAAGTCGAAATAATCGACCCTGCACTTTTCAAGCTGACGGGAAAAGATATTTTCCTTCTCCCTGAAGGTGTCCTCGGAAAAGCCGGGGAATTTCGTTGCGAGGTTGAAGCTCTCTCTCGGATATGCGGAGAGAAGCTCGCCCATAACGCATTCACTCATACCGCCGTGGTAGCCCCAGGCGGTATCGAAATAATTCACGCCGCCCTTTATTGCGACGTCGACAATCTCAGCGGTCTTTGCCATATCGATCTTTGAGTCATCGCCGTCAAGCGTCGGAAAACGCATTGTTCCAAGCCCGAGTGAGGACAGCTTTTCTCCTTTGAAATTTTTATAAATCATAATTGATACTCCCAAAACTCCTTATTTGATTTCAGTATAACACAAATTCATCCAAAAGGGAATATTGACATTTGTGATATAATATATGAAAGAATGAAGTTTAAGGAGATACATAAAAATGGAGCTTTTAAAGGGAAGGCCGCAGAGTGAAGAAGGAAGACTTGCAAAGGAAATAAGGACATATGATTTTCTCGATTCGCTCGGCGTTGAATATGAGAGAATAGATCACGAAGCGGCAATGACGATGGAGGTCTGTGAGGCAATTGATGTTGCACTCGGTGCGACAATCTGCAAAAACCTTCTGCTCACAAACCGGCAGGAAACGGATTTTTATCTGCTGATGATTCCGGGAGACAAGAAGTTCAAGACAAAGGATATCACCTCTCAGATAGGCTCGGCGCGGCTTTCGTTTGCATCGGGAGAATATATGGAAAAATTTCTCGACATAACGCCGGGCTCGCTCAGCATCCTCGGGCTTATGAACGATAAGGAGAAAAGGGTGCGCCTGCTCATCGATGAGGAGGTGCTTGGCGGCGAATACATCGGCTGTCATCCGTGCATCAACACATCGAGCCTCAGGATAAGAACGGAGGATATGGTAAACAGAATAATCCCAGCGCTCGGGCACGAGCCGACAATTGTCACATTGCCGACATATGAGGATTGAAATCGGAAGCAAGGAAATGAATTTCTGGCTGTATCGCCAAATAAAGCAGATAGGAATCAGGAATTAAAAAAACGGATTTTTTGAAAAACTAAAAAATCGCCCGATATGTAATATGAATATGTTGAAATTCACTGTAGTTTAGTTTATAATATAGAATATAGGTTTATATACCAAAGGAGGAAAATTTATGAAAAAGATTATCGCACTTTCTCTTGCGCTCGTAATGCTATTTGCGCTTTGCGCTTGCGGCGGTGGCGCAGGCCAGACAATGCTTGATGGCCAGGATCCCAACGAACCGCTCACAAAAGAAGATGTTGTTTCAATTATGATCCCGTCTTCGGCAAGCTGGCCGATCAAAGAGGACTACATCCTTTGGGATTATATGGAAGAGCTCTCGGGCGCAACGCTCAAGATCATCCCGATCCCGGATGTAGACGCAGGCACAAAATATCCGCTTATGTTCGCAGCTCGTGAAGAGCTTCCGGATATTATGGTATTCGGCACGCTCGGCAGTCACACCTCATATGCAGGTGAAGGACTTATCGCCCTTGACGATCTCAAGGATTTTATGCCCAACTACAACGCTTGGCTCGAAACACTTTCCGAAGAGGAATATGATGTTGCCGTAAAGCCGAGAAAGAGAGCAGACGGCAAGATCTACTACACACCGGGTACAGGACGTGAAGGAAAAACACGTATGCGTGCATGGCTCTATCGTGAGGATATCTTCAAGAAGCACAACCTCAAGGCTCCTGAAACATTTGATGAGCTCTATGATGTATGTAAGCAGCTCAAGGAGATCTATCCTGAGTCCTATCCGTTCTGCACACGCTCTATGTCCTATCTTTTCAACATCCCCGGTTCTTCCTTTGACAAGTGGTGGGAATATGGCGCATACTATGACCACGATGATGGCGAGTGGCGCTGGGGCGCAACAGAGGATACAGCTCTCGAGGCTCTTACATTCTATAAGAAGCTCATAGACGAAAAGCTTATGCCGTCTGACACGCCGACACTTGCAAACTCCACATGGGAAGAGCTCATCCTCACAGACAAGGGCTTCATCCTTCCGCATCTTCAGCTCCGCATCGACTATTTCAACCAGCTCGGACAGCAGAAGAATCCCGACTATAAGATTCAGGCATTTGCACCGCCTGTTGCAAACCCGGAAAAGGGCGTTTCTATGATAGAGCGCGGCGATATCGAGATGGTCGGTCTTACAATCTGCGACACAGGCAAGCCTGAGGGTATTGCAAATGCTGCAAAATATATCGACTGCCTCTACACAGACGAGGGTAAGGAGCTTGCTTCCTGGGGTAAGGAAGGCGAGACATATGAGATCGTAGACGGAAAGAGACAGTATATAACAGACGATGTCGGAACATCCGCCGACATTATGTATGGCTTCTCGCTCTATGGCACATTCACACGCTTCGATCCGCTCGCAGCAGAAGCATTCCAGTCTAAAACAACTCTCGAGAGTGAGGCTCTCATTCGCGAGCACACACTTCCGTATTATCCGGTAACACTCTGGCTTGATTTTAACGACGAAGAGCAGGCGGTTATCGATATGTACAACACAGGTATCCGTACATATACCGAAGAGATGATGATCAAGTTCCTGCTCGGACAGGAGCCGCTCTCCAACTTCGACAGCTTTGTTGAAACGCTCAACAGCATGGGCGTCGAGGAGGTTCTCGGTGCATATGAATCGGCATACGCACGCGTAAAATAATATCGGAAATATAAAAACTGTCTGCCTTTGGCAGGCAGTTTTTTTACGCGATAAAATAAAGCCCCGATTTTACAACAATATTAACTTGATTTAACAGAGAAAGTAGCTTATAATAATATTACACAAATATTAACGTGGAGGTAAATACTATGAAGAAAAGACTTTTGGCATTTGCACTTGCAGCTCTTATGGTGCTTTCACTCGCTGCTTGCACAGGCGGCGGTGTAGGCGGAGAAGCAAACATGGATCCGCTTACAAAGGATGATGTTGTCACATTGACGACTCTGTCCCACGCAAGCTGGCCCTATGACGAAAACTGGGTTATCTGGGATTACATCGAAGAGGGTACAGGTGCAACTCTTGAAGTAAACGCTGTTCCGTCAACAGACTACTTCACAAAGTGGTCACTTATGTATGCATCTCAGGATGCTCTTACAGACCTTGTCATTTTCGACTATAAGCCCGACTCTGACAAGTATGTAAGCCAGGGCGCTTGCAAGTCATTTGAAGAGATGGCTCCGTATATGCCCAACTACAAGAAGTTTGAAGAATCTCTCAACGAAGAAGAGTATAAGAACATCGTTGCTGTACGTAAGGCTGCTGACGGCCAGATCTATTACAGCCCGGCAACAGGCCGCGAGACAACACGAAGCATCCGCGCATGGATGTACCGTAAGGACATCTTCGATAAGCACGGCCTCGCTGTTCCGACTACATATGACGAAGTCTATGAAGTTTCCAAGAAGCTCAAAGAGCTCTATCCGGATGCATATCCCTATGGTATACGTTCCGGTATCAACACAATCAGCTCTGCCGGCTCAAACTGGAAGGAATATTGGGGCGTTGGATTATACTATGATTACAATGCAGAGAAGTGGTGCTACGGCGCAGCTGAAGACACAATGCTCGATGTTATAACATGGTATAAGAAGATGGTTGACGAAAAACTCTGCCCGGCAGACTTTATGACAATGAATTCCTCTGCATGGCAGGAGCTCGTTACAACAGACCGCAGCTTCCTCTTCCCGGACTATCTCACGCGTGTTGACTTCTTCAACTCAATCGCACGTGCAAATAATCCGGAATTCAACCTCACGGCATTCGTTCCGCCGATAGCAAATCCTGAGACAGGTAAGGCACAGCAGGGCAAGTACAACTATGAGTCCGTAGGCTTCACAATCTCCAACACAGGCGATGAGCAGCGTATGGCAAATGCTGCCAAGTTCCTCGACTGGTTCTATACAGACGAAGCACGTGATGTCGTTTCGTGGGGTAAGGAAGGCGAGACATTCGAGATTGTAAACGGCGAGAAGCAGTATATCAAGCCGAATGAAAACGATCAGGTAAACACTCTCTACGGATTCATTTCCCACGGTACATTCACACGCCTCGACCCGAAGGCTGTTGAGGCTTCAGAGTCTGCAGATATCGCAGCAGTACGTGATATGGTTATCGAGCACAGCGACCCGTATTACAACCCGGATTCATACCTTGCATTCAATGCTGAAGAGTCTAAGGTCAAGGATGAGACACATACACAGCTTCAGACATATGCACAGGAAATGATGACAAAGATGATCCTCGGTCAGGAGCCGCTTTCAAAGTTTGACGAAATGGTTCAGACTCTCCATGATCTCGGTCTTGACAGACTTCTCGAAGCATACGAGAGTGCATATGCACGCGTAAAATAAAACAGGATAACAAAAACGGTTTCGGAAAATTCCGAAACCGTTTTTTACTTATTGGTATTCTGTGAGATTGTCAAAAGGCGTGAGGGAATATCAAAAGGTTTCATTATCATCAGAAAACCATTTCCAGCGCCGCAGAAATGCAACGTGCTCAGCGATTGTGAGAGGTCTTACCTTTTTGCGATACTCCGTTGGCGTAATGCCGAATTCCTTGGAAAAAGCGTGGGAAAGCCGCGACTTGTCATATAAGCCGACCTCACGCGCAATTTTATCGAGTGTTTTTTCGGTAAACAGAATTTTCGTTACTGCGCGCTGCAGCCTTACTGAAAGAATAAAGCTTGCGACGGTCATACCCGTTATTGCCTTGAAATGCTTTGTGAAAAGGCAACGCGACATAGTGGCCATTCCGCAAAGGTCATCGATTGTTATTTTCTTTGAATAGTTGTCTTCGATATATTTGACAGCATTGGTAATTGCATTTGCGCGTTCTTCGATGAGCACTATATCGTTGTCTTTGGCCAGATCAGTGCAAAGGAGACGGAAAAAGCTGCAGAGCATATCGGAAATCTTGTCGAAGGACATATCCTTCCTTTTGTTGAACTCCCTTCGCAGGGCTCTCATAAGCTCGTCTGCCCCATCCTTCGTTTCTTCTGTGAGCTCCGAGAATATCGGCAAAGTATATCCTTCAAAGCGTGCGTGCTTGTCCGAATATGAGAAATATTTGTGTCCACGCTCGGTCAGAAAGTTGTCGTGAAAGGTGATGAATACAACGCCGGGGGTATCCTCGGAAATTGTTGTGTCTATTGTGTGCAAAGTATATGCAGGAACAATGACACACGAGCCCGGCGTCTGGATGTATTCTTTGCCATCAACAAAATGTTTCATCGTTCCGGCAAGGACATAGCTCATCTGAGTGTGACTGTGGATATGTGGATTTCCTTTTTTTCGCAGAACCTCAGTTGAAATTTTGATGGGCAGCTCCTTGATTGGGCCGTTTGTTGCTATAGCAGTGTGCTGCAAACTCTCACCTCCCGATATTACTGTATAAAAGTATAGCATCGCATATATAAAAAGTCAAAATGAAAAATCCGATTTTACAACAACGCTGCATTGAATTATTATATCGGTTGCTTTAGAATGGTATTATAACAGCATTATAACCTGAAAAGGCTATATATTTAAGGAGGAAGAAAAATGAAAAGATTTTTAAGCGCTATCCTCGCACTCGCATTGGTGCTCTCACTCGCACCGATGACTTTCGCTACGGAAGGAGAAATACTTCATCCGGATGGAGATCCTGTTGTATATAACTTCACAAAGGAAGGGAAAACAGCAGGTGAGGTTACGTATGTCGGTTCGTGGAAAAGCAGAGCATCATACACCGATTATGACAATATGTCTATCTTTTTTGTGCAGGGATCCCGCCGCGCTGCTGCGGGAAATGCCGTGACGATTAAGATTAATGTTCCTGAGGATGGATTGTATAAACCAACACTTACATATCAGGGAAGTCAATATGGCGGAATTATTGATATGTATATTGTACCAAAGGCTTATGTGGATGAGAAAGGTTGGGACATAACAAAAAAAGACAACACTTCCGACTTGTCAAACGGAGCACACTGTATTATCAACGATTTTACAAAGAATGCAGGCACACAAGTGAAAAAATTCATTTCGGCATATGATATACATAATGGTGACAATGTCGGTGCTTTCAATGCATATAATGCTGAGTTTGTTGATGATATTACAGATACGGTACCGGTTGAGCTCAAACAGGGAGACCATTATCTCCTTGTCAGCATAATCGATAAGAATGCGGATTCGGTTGGCTACAGTGATTATGATGGATCAACTGCCAGCCTTGTAAAGCTTTCAATGCAGAAGGTATACAGCAAAACTCAGAAATTCGTTATCGGAACGAGTGCTCTTTCCGATGAAACACTTGCATCGGCAAGTGCGGCAGGAGCACTGAGAAGCGGTAACCTCCTCACAACATCACGAAATAACGACAATGTCGAAACGGGACTTTGCTATTTTGACGATTATTCCGAAATTGATGAAGCAAAGGGTAGCGGTAAGTGGAAATACAGCTATCTCGGCGGTGCAACAATATATCTTTACCCGAATTATGCAAATCTCTACGTAGCAAAAGTCCGCTACGGAAATGCAGGCTACACGGCAGGCGGCGGAAGCACTCCGTATCTTGATACACGTTATGTGTTCACACTCAATGTCAAATACCCCGGTACTTATGACATAACGGCAGATGTAATCGACCTTCCTTACGGAACGGAAGCTGATGTATATATCGTCAAGGAAAGTGATGTGAATTCGTCCTCACTCATAAAGTATGATGCGAAGGGCGAATGCAACAGAATGACACTGGAATATTTAAAAAGCCTCCCTGTTGACGGAAGAATCGGAAATGTCGGTACCGAAACAAGAACCGTAAAAGAAGATTATATCTGCACAAAGACTCTTGAAGCAGCAGATTATTGTCTTATTCTTCACCTCAATTCAGATAACCCCGAAAATACAAGCAACAAACATATTATGACACTCGGAGGAATCACGCTTACCGAATCAACCGGTGAGGTAACAGAGCCGGAAACGCCTGTTGTTGCAAAGAATAATGTTTCTTTTGGAACGAATATCGACGGCACAATCGCAGCTTATGATGTCGCACGTGGTGATACGGTGAACATATCCGCACCGGCAACCGACAAGGCAGGAAATGCATTCAAGTGCTGGGTTCGCGGAACTGAAGCAAACGGCGTCTGGGTTTCCTCCAAGGCGAATGATACCTTCAAGGTAATGACGAACACATACCTCACCGCAGTTTATGAAGCTCCTGCTGCAGAGGGCGGCAAGGTTGTTGAGTTCTATAATGAGAACGGACAGTATATCGAAACCGTCGCGGCGGTTGACGGCAAGGCGGTCTTACCGACTAATAATCCGAGCCTCACAGGTTATGAATTTGCAGGTTGGTATACAGATGAGGAGACAGAGCTTAAAGAAGGCGCAGAGCTTTCTTCTGACGTAACATATGCGGTTGCAAAGTATACTGCAAAGCAGGTTATCGGAACAATTGCAAATGATGTTGTAAAGGTAAACGGAGCTGTATCGGATAAGAAAAGTTTTGGTGATGCTGTAACTGCAAACGATGCAAAGGCATCATATTGGCTCCGCAACGGCGAAATCGTAAAGTTCGGAACAAGCTATGAATACCTTATCTGGGATGCGGCGAACATTATGTCATCCTATGATATGACAACAGCGGTGCGTCCGACAGTGGTAATTGATTCCACTTCGATTGATGGCGCATATATGATAGAATATGATAAGGGAAATCAGACAATTGCCGAAGTTGGAATTCTCTTCGGCTCGAGTGAAAAAATGACCGTTGATTCCTGCTCATATAAAGCAACATCACAGTGGAACCGTTCGCACGGTCAGTTTATGGCAAAGCCTTATGGTGATGTGAGCGAAAGCTACGCACGCGGTTATATGATCTACGGAAGTGCAGGCAACTATAAGGTAATCTATACCGACGCAGTGGCAATTCAGTAGAAAATCAGAGCCTTCCCCTCAAGGGGAAGCCTCGGTTTAGCTTTGACGGTCAGGGTTTCCCCTCATCAAAGGTAAGCCATCTTAAAAGATTTCTTTATCCATTGTATTTGTTAAATCAGACACCCCACATAAGGAGTAAACATTA
>JAFSIZ010000094.1 GCA_017439555.1 Oscillospiraceae bacterium
GGGGTTTGTTACCTTATCGTACATGACACCATCACGGAGTGCTGCAAACCCGTAGCCCGTTGCAATTGAACTTTCGGAGAAATTGTATTCACCATACTGCTCTACAAGCTGTTTTATCTGTTCTTGCGGAGATTCCGGATCTTTTACGAAAATGCCGTAGTGAATTCCGTCAGTCTTTCCTTGGTTCGCATGCCAGAGAAGCTGTGCAAATATCGGATCACCAGTAAGCCTCAGTCCCTCAAGCCACGAGGAAGTGTATGTCGGGAATGAAACACCCGCAAAGGTAGCTGAGCTGTCACCGATGTTCGCACCGCGAACACCTGCGAGAATAAGGTCAAGTCCCATATAGAGCATCTTTATAAACTTCGGATTCTTGCGAAGATTATCTTCATCACGGAGGCCGTCCCAGTTTTCAAGTGCATCAATATACGGAATAAAGTTTGAAACCCACATTGACATATATCCCATTGAAGATTCGTCTGCGTAACCGTCACGGTCAATCTGATTGAACAGTGCAGGACGCATTCCGCCGCCGGTGCATTTCGTCTGTGATGTAGCACCCGGCTGCATAACAAACTCTATCATTTCCTGTGTATCGGGGTCACGATCTAGAATAACTGCTGCCTTTGCAAGGTTGTGCTGCTTAAGACCAAAGTTACCTGCAAGCTTTGCGTTCTTTATCGCAGTGTACGTCTCATAAACGATATTATCTTCTGCGTTCTGGCGGATAAGCTCACCGTTTGTTTTCTTGTTGTCAAGGTTCCATTTTTCCGCATAGCCGGAAAGAACAGATACAACCTCCGGATCATCATAAATATCAAAGAACGCATCATACGCTGTGGTCAGCTCACGGTTTAAGAAGTTTTCCCAGATACGTCCGACAACCTTTCCGTTGCCCCCGCCATCTGTGGATGACTGGAGATCCGGACAGTCTGTTTTATAATCAAAATCAGGATAAAGGTCTGCAACACGGTCGAGGATTATCGCACCTGCGCGTGCATACTTTTTATCACCCGTGTAAAGATACGCATCGCGGAATGCCTGAACCGCGCGATAAATAAGCTGATCCTTATCTGAGCCGTACCACAAGCCATCATGGTTGAATACCGCAATATAGCGGTGGACATTTTTTATCTTTGTTCCTTCACTGCTTGTGTTGTAACGGCCTGTATCATATCCAAACCCGTCGTCGACACCCCAGAAATATCCGGTGTTCGGAACGCCGTACTCTCCTCCGGTTTTGAAATCGCCCCAACCCTGGGTTATTTCATCTTTATAGAACGGGTCAATCGGCTTTTCCCGAAGCTCATTGTATGTTGCGTTGTAAAGATTACCCTTCGGGTCTCCGTAGCCGTAGGGGTTGTCCTTCGCCCAGTCAAACACCACATACTCGCCTTTTTCATTTCTCTCGCCGCGACCGCAGAGAATACCGTTTTCTTCTCTTGCAAGCGTGTAGTCAAACTCTCCGTGCTCATCAAGCCCGCGCTCATAATACGCCCCGAAGTCGTTTGACGGGAAAAGTCGCTTACAATCCGGACACTGAATCTTCCACGGACGGGTTATCGTATCAATATTCCATGAGTATTTGCCATACTTATAGTTAAGGTCAACTCCGCAATAGAAGCAGCGCCAGATGAGCGGGTCATCCGTCTCAACAAGGTCATATGCACGCGGAAGCGTGTGTGCGGTTATCATATTATATATGTAATCGCGATA
>JAFSIZ010000095.1 GCA_017439555.1 Oscillospiraceae bacterium
ACTCAAAGCGCGGTACACTATAACCATCATATCCTGGCGTGTGATTGTGTTGCGAGGTGCATACTTATTTTCACCAATACCGCTGACTATTCCCGTATTGCGGGCAACCGCAAGCTCAGAAGCGAAATAATCGGATGCAGACACATCTGCAAAGTTCTCGGTGTTGTCCGATTCAAGACCGAATGCACGAACAAGGAGTAGAGCAAAATCCGCACGGGTAATGTTTGATTCAGGGCTGAACGTACTTGCAGTCGTGCCCTTTATTATTCCATCGTCCGCAAGTGCGTTGATTGCGTCTGCTGCCCAAGAGTGATTAGTTAAATCCGTGAAGTTCGGAACGTCGTAAACGCCGTTCCCTACATTGGGTTGTGCAGTGTCGTCATTATCTTGCGAGACGTCGGAACCACCGTCCCCTACATCGGTTCGGTCAGAGGAATTTTCGGTATCCGGTGCTACACCGCCGCCACCTGCAGAACCACCGGAGTTTCCTGACGGTGTGGTGGTTGAGTCGGCAGTTTCGCTATCACTTTCCGGTTTCCCGGTCGTTGAACCATAAACTGTTACAGTAAAGTGAATTGTACTTTCACGTCCAAACTCATCTCGTGCAGTTATTGCAACATGATTTTCGCCTATCTGGGAACTATCCGGTTTCCAAGTGAATACTCCGGTATCGAAATTTATGCTTGCACCGCGAGGAAGGTTTGTTCCTATATATTTTACCCTTCCATCTGCAGATGTTGCTGAAACAGTTATTGATACCGAGCTTCCTGCACTTGCCGTAACATCATCTGTCGGAGAGAATACGGAATCAAAATTATCCACATTGCTTATCGGAATCGTGACTTTCTGTCCCTTTCCTATGTTGTAGATGAATCCACCGGAAATATCCGAAGCATCCTTGTAAGAACGGAGCACACTGCTCATACCGATACCGAGCTTTATTACTTCACCGTCAGCTTCGGCACTTTCGATTTTATAAACTCCGTTCTCTACCATATCGTTGTCTATAAACATATATTTTCCAACGATATCGGATAATTTCACATCTTCTTCCGATTTAATCCAAATGTAGTTTTCTGTTGAGAGTTCATTGGTAAATGCAGTGACACGTCCGATGTATTGCTTTGTATCGCTTATATTTTCTCCGATAATATCGCCATCGTGAACATAACTGTAGATGCATTTTCCACTTTCATTCACACTGTAAACACCAACAAAGCCGCGGAAATCAAAGCTTACATTTTCATCCGATACAGTGTATATTACCTTATTGTTTGTTGCATATACAATGTAATCACATCTTCCGTCAGTGCGAAGCACCCTTACTGCTTTTGCCATATCATCAACAGATGTCTTTTCTGAAGTTACTATTTGAACCGCATCCATAGACAAAATATTGTGTTCTCCCTTATACGGTTCATACACCGTTGTAAACAGTGAATCAAGGCTCTCTCCATTTTCAGAGGTTCTACGTGCAAGCATATACTCAAGCTGTTCAGGCATTGGCTTATTCTCAAGCTTCGGCGGAACGTGGCCGAGGGTCATTGCAACTTCCGAAAGCTCAAAGTCATTGAGCATGGTAAGACGCATATGGAGGTCTTTTCCATCCTTAATCGCTTTTCTGAAGTCTGTCACATTATAGTCAATTGAGAACTTGTTTACATCAAATGCCTGACGGATGTTCTTCATCCATGTGTAACCGGACTTATACACAAACACCTTTTCTGCTGTGCTGTTACTCGGATCAGGTCCGTACGGAACATCGGCACCTGCATACGTGCCGATAAATTCCCCGTCCGCTTTTCCGTTGTCTGTCTGATACCTGATTTCACCGAGACCTTCAGTTTCGTAAATTGTATCGGACTGACTGTGGAAGCTGTACATATGGTCATTTCCGCCCTTGATTCGGAAGAAGTCAACTCCGTATGAAACATCATCGCCGGCATTCACCATAACAAATGTTCTGCGATAAATTGAAGTTTCGTCATATGCTTCGGACGCGTCGATATCCATTACCTTTACGTCGCCCGAATCGTCGAAATGAAGTGGAGTTGCGCTTCGCTTTCCGTGCGGCACCTGGTTTTTCTCATTTACAACCACTGTGTTGTGCGATATCGTTGCCCGAACCCACTGCCAACGGCTCGGCAAAGAGCCTGATGACTCGCTGTATCCAAGATCCGGAGCCATATTAAGCCCATAAGCCTCAATACCGAGATTGAGAGCGTCCTGATGAGCATGCGACCAGTTTCCGTTTACACCAAACCACATCCAGAAGTCGCGCATATTATTTTTGTATGTAGGCAATGCTTTATCGCCGTATTCATCTCCGCTGCGCAGAATTACAAAGCCGTAACCTGCCAGCATTTCGCTCTCACGTGCAGTTGAGCCTTTTACAAGCTCTTCAATATCCTTCTACATGCTTTCGGGGTTCTCAGTGAAAATATCATAGTGAAGCCCCTCTGCCGAATCTCCGTTTCTCAGATATATATATTCGGCAATATCGCTTCCGACCGGAGTATCCTTCATATAGTAGAAGCCGGATTTGACGCTCTCGTAATTGCCGAGAAATTCAATCGTCGCAGTTGAGCCGGAGTCACCTATCTGCGCGTGGTGCGTCTTTGTGAGCACAATAGGCACCGCCGCGCGGTACATCTGCATGAACTTCGGATTCTGATACAAGTCATACTGCGGGTCATCGGTATACAGTCTTATATACTTTGCGAGGTCGTTGAAATGAAATACCCAGGTGAGGTTATAGCTCGGAGATGCTTCGTTACCCATACCATCGCGGTCAATGAGTTCTAAGAAGTTATGCGCCACATTTCCGCCAGGGTTTGAGTCATATTCCACCACTCCGTTGCCGTAGGTCGGAGCGCCGGTATACAACCAGTCGAGAATTTCAGAGCTTCTCGGCTCTTCGTCAAGCACAAGCATTATTCCTGCCGCCGCAGACTGGTGGTATCCCGTATTGCCGAGAAGATGGCATGTCTTTATCGCCTTAAAGCTCTCCCAGAGAAGATTGTCTTTCCAGTTGTTCCAGACATCCTGTGCAGAGGTTTTCTTGTTCTCGTAGTTAAACTCTTTCTCCTTTGCCGACAAATACTTTATAAGCTCGGGGTCTTCGGTCTGCAGGTACGGATAGAGAGCATCTGCAGCGAGAGCATAGACATCCGCGCGCTCTGCGTCACTTATGCGGCCGGTGAACTTACCGCGGTCGTCTCCGCCGCCGCCCGTCGCAAAGCCGAGACTGAAAAACTCATTTGTGAACGCATCGGGGTAAACATCCGCAATACGGTCAAGAAGGATTGCTCCTGCTCTGCCGTACTTTGCATCGCCCGTGTAAATATACGCCTCGCCGAAGTCCTGCACACGGTGGGCGACAATGTTCGGGATTTTATATGCAAAGTAGGATACATAGGTATGAACCTCTTCGATGCCGTTGTCGTATGTCCTTCCGGTATGGTATCCCCATCCGTCGTCTACGCCCCACATCTTGCCGTCAATCGCATCACCGGTTCGCGGGTCGATATTACAGCTTTCACTCTGCGGATTGTAAAGTTCGGGATATAATTCATTTACCAGCGCGTCCTTCTCTCCGTTTGCAACAGCTATGGCATTGTTTTTCCGTGCAGTTTCAACGTCGTAATTTCCGTTTACAAGACCGCGCGAATAGAGAAGCTCGAAGTCGTTTGACGGGAAAAGGCGCTTACACGCCGGACACTGAATTTTCCACATACGCTCAAGGCTGTAAGTAAATCCGCCCCAGACCTCCTCCGCATTTGCTCCGCAGTAGCGGCAGTAAACGTAGTCCGGGTCATCGCGGTATCCGACCTTATAGGATTTCGGCAAGCCTTTGCCGGCGATTGCGCCAAAAATCTTATCTATATACGGAAGATAGTTATCCGCAGTTCTTATAGTTCCCTCGTACTCACTCTTTGCCCACGAATATTTCTTGATATTCTCACGTGCCGCGGCAACACGCTCTTCGGTATAGTAGGTTGAACCGGATTTTGAAAATCCCGGCTTGAACTCAAGCTCAACGGGAGTGCTTATCATACCATTATAGGTCGCAGTCACTTTGACTTTCCCTGCTTCTCTGCCGATTATCACGCCATCGGAAATCTCGGCATTTCCTTTGACTATCTCATAGGTAACATCTGCATTATCAAGCTGTTTGGGAATTCCCTCTTCATAGATAAGCTTTGTAGAAAGAGAAATGCTTTTGCCAACATAATCACTTGTTTTTTCGGGAACAATCTCAACGCCGAGAATCTCGCTTGTGTTTGTCACTTTTATAGTTTTTTCAAACGATACTTTCTGTGTTCCATAAATTGCCGTTAATGTAAGCGTTGCCACTCCGTCTCCTACAGCCTCAACCTCCCCATCGATAAACGTTGCAACTTTTTCATTTGAAGATGCGAATATAAAGGTTGTATCGTCTTTTGTCAGCTGAGTTCCGTCAAGGAGTCTTGCAAAAACTTCTGCTGTGATCTTATCGCCAACTTCAAGTTCGTTTGAAGAGATCTTGAAGTCTGCATATCTTACTCCGTTCATTCCGTTAAGTGTCAGCACTCTCGGAATAACCTTTTTATTCTCACCCGTATCGCGAAACACAAGCAGATAATCACCCGCGATGCGCGCATAAACAGCACCAAGCTCATCCGTTACCGCTCCGGCTTTTTCAAGAGACTCATCTCTGCAATTGAGAGTTGCAACCTTATTTTCATCGGTAAGCGAGGCCTCAAGCTCTTCCTTGTCATCGGTAAGCGGAACGAAAAATACGTCTGCACTTCCGTAAGACGAATCATAGCTTTTGGAGCTTACAAGAGTTGCCCAATAACGCCCTGCCGCCGGAATTTTCAGCTTAATCGTTGCCCAGCCGTTTGCGCCCGGCTGAATGGTTGCACCACCGGAGCCTGTCCACATAGACGCAGTAGGCTTGAGAGAATCGTTGCTTGACATATGCCAACCCCAGCCGTCAGTATCGGCATAAGTTATTCCCTTTATATTCCATGTCGTTGCTCCGCCGTATTCATCATCCCACGCCGTGTAGTTCGACTTTTTCCATTCACTGCTTGCCGTGTTGAAGCTATATATTGCCAAGGAGGAGCTTGCACTGACATCGGCACCGCTTACTGAAACCGGCACCTGCCCGTAAACTGTAAGACCATCATACTTTACAGATGCGCGAGCGATTGTTTCTCCACCATTTTTGCCCGGCAAAAGCTTTCCGGTTGCTTCGTCAATCGAAGTCACAGAAAAATCATCTATGCTGTAAGAAAATTCCAAACCGTTAGCAGAAACGGTACTTCCGTCCGAAAGAAGGATTTCATCCGCCGATACTATAGTTCCGCCGAAGCTCATCTTCACACCCATAGGAGCGGCGTATTTCCCACCGAACATATCTATTTTTTCCGGAATACCACTGCCGTCAAACGTAAGGCTATACCTTCCCGCCTCTGGAAATACAAAATAACCGTCAGTTTCAGCGTCTCCGATGTATATAGTCCCCTGCCACGCTCCGGTGTCTATACTGTATCCTCCGGCAACGGGAACATTTATCTCTATGCTGTTTTCACCGGCATATTGCCAGAAATTATATGTATCGGCATAGGTTGCCGTTTCAAAAGCATCTGCAGAAGCGAGATCATATATAACGCGATATTTTGACGAGTCCTGAGGAATAACAAGCACATCAGTCTCGCGCACCGCAACTGTACCGTTATATGAGACCGTTACCGTTATGGTTGCCGAACCTGAGGAAACAGCCGTGATATTACCGTTTTCATCAACCGTTGCAACCCTCTCATCTGACGATTTGAAGGAAAGCTCATACTCACTGGCTTCGGAATAATCAGAGAGATGCACATCCGTGACCGTGAGCTTATCCGTCTCACCCTCTTCAATAACAAATTCTTCTTTGTTTACAAATACACTTACTACAGCGAGTTCTTCTCCGCCGATAAACTCAATTGCCGTCGGGTACATATTATGTGCCCGGTCGTCGTAACCGAGTGCACTGAACACGAGATAATACTCACCGGGATCGATGAATGTGACATCTGCAAGCTCTTGCTCCTTATCATACTCAAAAGAAGCACCCGTTCCCAAGAAATTTACCTCTCCTATCGGCTTGCCGTTTCCGATTGCTGCCGGAATATTCTCTGTATTTCCCGGTAAAATATACAATTTGCCCGGGCCTGCACCTGTATGCGTGGAAGCATTTACGCCGTAAGTGAGCTTTGTTTTAAAAAGACCCGCCACCGGCACATTCAGCTTAAGAGCTACCCAATCATTTTTATATGTACCGAGCTGAATATACCTTGAAGCGGCATTCAGTGTAGAAATTCTTTTGTTCGACTCTCCCCACGACCAGAAGCTCTTCGTCATCTCCTCGGTGACCTCTGAATCAAGCCTCAGCGTCTTATCCGTCACCGCAAAATTATACTTGAGATAATAATCGGAATATTCAAGCGACGGAGGCGCGATGGGTTCAGGTGTAAGGGTAAATGAACGAAGACACATATTGAGTATATTCTTTCCTGCTTTTGTTTCCGTATCATAGGAAAGACGGAAATCGCCTTCCGGCTCGTTGGAAACAAGAGTGAGATAATAAACTGTATCCGCTTCAAAGGTCTGCTTCTGCCCTTCTCCACTCTTCAGCTTAAGGGATGCAAGCGTAAGCTTTGAAGCGACCGATTGATCATAGCAGTCAACCGTCGTCAGCTTTGCGTTTGCAGGAAGATTTGAGACCTTATCCTTATACGTATCTCCCGTAAGTGCTTCAAACACTGTCTGAGTGGTGAGATAAACATCCACCTGCGGAAGACTTGACCCTCCACCAAGCACAATACTCGGCGTGTACTCTCCTCCGTTTTTTACTTTCAGGGCGAAGGTCACCGCTGCAAAGCATCCGTCTGGATAGCTTATTTTCGCGCCTTCATCAACTTCGAAAATAGTTTTAAAGAAATTATTTGACGTCGGAGAAAATGCAGCATAGCCTTTCGGATAACATCCATCAACAAATGCCCAAGGCTTACTTAAGCTGGTTGCTTTGAAATTTTCAAACGAGTATCGTGTTTTCGCCGTTGTGTGAACAGCAGAATCATATGAATGTTCATATCCAAATGACCATACCTGACTTTCCTCCGCCGCAAAAGAAACATTTGGCAGCAGGGATATCATTATGCACAATGCAAGAAGTAATGATAGTAATCTTTTCATGTGTTACCTCCTATGTTCAATGCCCGAGGTCGCGAATAACCACCGTAAAAAAACTTTCGGTGGTTATTCGCTAATCTATAAGTGTTTCCTCTATTTGTCGTAAATAACCGTACCATCGGTAAGTATCGCATAGCCGATGTAGGAAAATTCATCCGAATTGTCAACAGAGAACCGGTTTCCGTCTGTTTTCATAGTTGACTTATGAGTTACATCAGCAAAGCTTGAAATAGAAGCTCCGTTCTTATTAAACAGAATTCCCTTTTCCGTCACATCGGCACTATTAAGACCGATAAACTCAGCAAGAAGCCTTGTTCCGTTTTCGTTTATCATAATTCTTCTTAGTGCGTCGGTTGTAGGATTATAGAACTTATAAACCGCTGTGAGTGTACAATCCTCACCCGCAAGGAACTCATATTTCTCATCAAAGCTTACAATTTCACATCTGTCGTTCACAGTCTTTGTCCAGTAGGCAAACACGTTTTCGCCCGAGCCGTTTTCACGCTTCGGTGCGCTTACCGAAACCTTCGCACCGAAGGTGTACTCTCCTGTGCCGGAAATCCCGCTGTTTGTTACTGTAACATTGTATGTATCTGCGGGAGTTTCTTCAAACTGTGCAACAAAGCGCATGGTTTTTCCGGAAGCCGTTATTTCGTCGGTTGATGTGTAAATCTCCCCGTCTTCTGCAAGCTTCCAACCGATGAAGGTGTTATTTCCCAGAATGGATGGGTCAGCCGGGAATGTGATGTTATCACCTTCAGCCACTGTTGACTTGCTGATTTCATCACCTGTCTGATTATAGAAGACTACCGGAACATCGGTTGACTCTGTGTTTCTGTAAACCGCTGTAAGATATGTGCCTCCGGCATCGGGAGTGAAGATATATCTTTCAGTATCTTCCACAACGCGGCGTTCTGCGCCTATTCCCTTTTCCCAGTAAAGGAATTCGTATTTTTCACCTAATTGCGGTGCATTTGCCGTCAGGGAGACACCTACATCCGCGGAAAGAACCTCAGCAACAGTATTCGCATCTGCAGTTCCGGCAATATTGCGTGTGAGAACATTTACCTTTGCGGTAGCAGGCGCACCGGTAACAGGAGCTTTGATGGCTTCTGTCTTAACTGCCTTAGCAGCATTGTAGGCAATCTGCTCTGCACTCGCCTCCTGTTCTTTGGCATGGCCCTCGAGTGTGATACCGGAGATGTGGAAGTACTGCGGAGCAGAAGCACCTGTTCCGTCAAAGCTACTGTTGTATTCCTTACTTTCTTCATCAGCGGCGAACACAAGAGAATAATTGCCATCTGAAGGAACATTAACCGTAAAGGTTACATTATCTGTATTCTGGCTGCTGTGCCATCCAAGATACGTGCCATTGCCACCTGCACTACGCCATGTGCTGTAAGTTGTTCTTGTACGGGTAGACGGTGTTGCACCAAAATATACTTTCGTATTGACGCCATATGTAGCACTGTACGCACTGTTTGAAATCGTAAGTGTATATGTGCCGGCAACAAGATTTTTTAAATCAAAAGAAACTATTGGTTCGCGATCATCCGGAGCACCCTCAATGCCGCTTGAATATAAGAAATAGTTACCAAACATTGCCGATACTAATCCATTCGAATTTATATACGATTTAGACGCATTTTCAGCATAAACTACTTCTATTGAGTAAGAGTCTGTGTTTGCGGTGTTTATTTCAGTTGAAGGAAGTGCGTTAGTGTCGCCAAAGCTTGAACCTAACACAGTACCCGTACTTGCATCCAATTTTGTACTTGTAGCTTTAATTGCACCTGTGGTTATGTCGTAGCTATAAGTCTTAGTCTCGGCTGCGGTTACCGGATTAAGTGAGAAAGAATTGATAAAGAGCGTTGCATAGCTGTTGCTCTTGCTGTCAACGAAATAAGAAAGTGTACCCTCTGTTTCGTTTGAAATGAGAGTTAAATAGTAAACGCCCGCGGTAACAGTACGTGCGCGGCCACCTTCTGCGGTAGCAATTCCTCCTGCAGAATATCCCGCTTTTGTGTCAGCCGAATCGTACGCATCAACAATGAAGAGTCTGTCGTCTGCAGGGAGAGCCTTTACACGCTCGTGATAGAGATTATTGCTTGTAATTTCATCATTTGCGGGAACAAGTGCTTCAAAGTCGCTCTTTTTTGTGAGGTAAACCTCCCACTTAGGAGATGATATATCTGTCCCAAGCTCAATACTCGGGATATATTCTCCGCCTTTTTTTACTTCGATAGCGAAGGTAACAGCCTGGTACACAGAATCTTCCGGAACCAAACCCGGAGTAAAGCGGATGTTACGTATGTTACTTGCGTCAGTATTGCCGTCTTCCGAGTTGAGTCTGAGCCAAATTCGGCTGTAACCGTCATATGCTTTCATAGTGTATTTATTGCTTTTCGTGTGAAATGCATCAACAAATCCCCAGGGTAAACCGGTTGAACCTGTAAAGTTGTCGATAGTAGCATTACTCGTAAAAAGTGCAACTGAAGACAAGTCTACCTTTTCTCCATGGAGACTATTACTAAAGTTCCACTCCTGTGCCGCTGCCTCGCTGTCTGCCGCCGAGGCGAAAGTCGGGAGAAGAGTTATGCACATTGCGATTGCGAGGATAAGTGATAATAATTTTTTCATTTCCGTATTCCTCCGTTTTTGATTTTGTTTTGTATGTAAAATGCATTTCTACATGTTTTTTAGTGTGTTTTGTATTGTGTTTCTGACACAATACAAAGGGGATATCCCCTTTACGCGGCTTACAGTTCAATAACATCCTTCATCGGACGGGTTTTGTATGCGCCGTTTGTGAAGTCCGGGATTTCTACACTTGTGCCGCCCGCGGCAATTGACTGCTCAGTGAGGTAGGATATACTCATCCACGCCGCCGCGTCGTATACGTCAATCGGCATTTCCTTTCCGTTGCGAAGACAATCACAGAAAACTTCAAACTCAAAGATATCCATACCGCCGTGACCGGATTCAATCATTTCCGGGGTGATATTTTTCCACATTTCAGGTAAGTATTTATCATAGTATTTAACAGCGTTATTTACCTCTTTTAGCATATATTCGATATTTCCGCCGTGGTCCATTTCCTCTCCGTCAAACACTGCCATATTGGTATCCTGCTTATACAAGCCCTTTGTTCCTCTCACTGTGAACTCACGCGAATAATATGCCGGAAGCGTTGTATCAAGGCGGAGATTTATAAGTTCACCGTTTTCACAGGTGATAATAGTTTCAATAATATCGCCCTGCGCAAAATTGCGGCTTTCCATTTCCGGAATATCGCCTTTTACTTTGGCATACTCATTTATCCCCCTCGCCTTTGACGCACGTGAGGATAAGGAAAGCATACGGTTACCTCGGTTTATGCCGATAAGCTTTGCAATTGGTCCGAGATCGTGAGTCGGATAATTATCACGGCAGTAGCTTGAATATTCACTGTTTCTGTAATGACGTTCTCTCACGCCATAAGCAATCTGCTCGCGAAGGTCATGCATATATGCACCGTGGCAATAGACAATTTCTCCGAAAAGTCCGTCACGTGCCATTGCGGTTGCAAGAAGTTCATCTTTGCCGAAACAGCAGTTCTCAAGCAGCATAAACGGAGTTTTGGTCCGCTCATAAGCTCCCACAAGGTCACGGCATTCTTTTTCGTTATACACCGCACCGACTTCAAGAGCGACAGCTATTCCGCGGTTCATTGCGCTTATTGCGACCGGAATATGAGCATCCCAGCTTGTGGCAACAAGCACCGCATCAGGCTTTTCGACATCGAAAAGCTCTTCATATCCTTCATAAAATCTCGGGCATAAGCCCGTTTTTTCTCTTACTGTATCTGCAAGCTCTTCGGCTTTGTCTGCATACGGGTCGGTCACCGCGCAAACCTCAACATCCGGAAGGGAAACGAGGATGTCACGCGTGAGCATCATTCCGCGCCGTCCCGCCCCACAGACTGCAAATCTGATTTTCTTCATTGGTATGTACCTTTCCTTTTATAGCTGTTATGCTATAATAATACAGCACATTCTTTCAATTTAAAATGTATTTTTCGGATTTCAGTATGTCTTTTTCGGACATAGTATTGTAAATTTTTATATTATGTGGTAAAATAAAGCAAACAGGAGGCGATTGTTATGTTCGAATCGGAAAACGGACGAAAGGAAATAAGATTTTATTCCGTATCGGAAAACGTACACCGAATTCGTATGATCGGCTACAATGATTTTAAATATCTTGAAAGCTGGGAATATTTCAGGGTTTATTCGTGGGAGACACTTCATTATGTCATAAGCGGAAGAGGAAAACTTTTTATCCGTGGAAAAGAATATGATATTTCCGCCGGTGATTTTTTCTTCATTCCGAAAAATGAAGCCGTTATGTATTATGCCGACAAGAATGACCCATGGAGATATTACTGGGTGAATTTAAACGCTGAATCTATGTTCGATATCGGCGGCAAGCTGGGATTCGATGCGGATTTTCCCGTCCGGCGTGCAAAAAATGCAGAGGCTACGCAAAGCACATTCGAAAAGCTTTTTATCGACGACTTCCCCTTAACCGAGCTTTATTACAAGGTTTGCGCCGCTGTTATGGAAATCATTTCAATGGAGTATGTTTCAATCCGAAGTGCCGATATTCTGCAATCATCAAAAGATGAGCTTGTTGAAAACGCAAAAAAGCTCATAAAGCTAAACTATACAAGAAATGAATTTTCAATACCGGAGCTTGCCAATATGCTTTACGTAAGCCCACGTCATCTCAGCCGGCTTTTTCACGAATGCGTCGGGATGACGCCCGTTGCATATCTTGCCGAAATCCGCCTTACCGCTGCCGCCGATATGCTCCGCAACAATCCAAACCTTACCGTAAACAATCTTTGCAGTCTTGTAGGCTGGGGCGATGAGCTTTACTTTATGAAAAAATTCAAAAAAAAATTCTCACTTACCGTGGGAGAGTACCGAGAAAAGATGATTGCCGCAAAGATGCCGTAAGCGCACAAAAATGAGCCTGAAAGATTATATCAACCTTTCAGGCTCAAAATCTTTTATTGAATTATTTCATTAATCTTCTTCCATATATGCCTTGCGCTCGTCGATAATCTTCTGCTGGATATTAAACGGAGCGTCTTCATATCTCTCAAAGTTAAACTCAAACGAGCCTCTTCCCTGAGTCATGGAGCGAAGGTCGATTGTGTATGTGTTCATCTCAGCCATCGGAACCTCAGCC
>JAFSIZ010000096.1 GCA_017439555.1 Oscillospiraceae bacterium
GTGGCGCCGGAGGCGACGGATGAGGTGTCTTACCCTGATTTCGCTTCCGTTGCAGAATATGCAAAGGATGCAGTCAAGTCACTTATCGCAAGCGGTCTTGTAAACGGAAAGGGCGGAAAGATCGCCCCGAACGACAACACAACGCGCGCAGAAGTCGCAGTTCTCATTAAGAGAATTCTCGACTACACAGCAAAATAAACCAAATAAAAATCCTGAGGTTCAGATAAATCCGAACCTCAGGATTTTTTTATTATTAAGATTGAATTGCGCTATCTCTTTGGTTGAATATATTTCTTCGGCGCGAGAAGACCGGGGAAGGCGCCTTCAAGCATAAGCTCGGAAAATTCAAGCTCATCCTTCATATCAAAAACAAGCTGATAATAAAGCGCATCGCGAGGAATAATATCACATTCGGGGAAGGCGGCTTTGACAGCCTCGATTCCCGTTATCATATTTTTCGGTGAATCGGAAATATGCTCAAGAAGGCGCTTTTTTGCCTCGGCATAGATTTCATCGGTTATCGGCGCAATTCTGCAGGGCGGAGCTGCATATGGCTTTTCTGTTATACGGTCGGCAAAAACCTCACCGCCGCACATTGCCGGAAGAAGCCTGATATCCGTTGCATCGTCAGGGAATGCGTGTGGTGTTGAAGCGAGATAGATGCCGTGAGGCGCAAAGCCTGCAAACATTGGCATATTGATGCGCGACCAGGCGATTGAGTCTGGTGCTTTCAGCGAGAGAAGCAAGCCGACGATCTCGCCGGGCATTTCGCAATATGCCGAGTTTATCGCATCATCGGGTGAACTGCCGTTGTCGATATACCGCGCGATGAGCTGCGCCATAAGGTCGCTCATATGAACGGTCCTTCCATCGGGAAGCTTTGGATAGCATTCTATCTCTTCGTCCTGAACAGAGGTGAAGGAATAGCCGTCGTTGTGAAGTGATGCAGCGATTTCCGTGCATTCGTCAAATCTGCTTGTGAAAAAGTTTGCGCCGCCGTTGGCAACATATGCAAGTGTCGCCTCATCGCCGTTGAAGGTGCAGAAGGGATGGGCAAAGCTGTCATCGCCGCCTGATTTTGAGCGGCTGTGTATTATGCCGATGCTTCCGGGGAGAGCTGCGGCATCCGTTTTTGCAAGAAGATCCGAGAGGTTTCCTGTGAGTTTACGGTGATGCAGTCTACCTTCCGAGATTGTTGCAAGTCCGCTGTAATAGCCGCCTGCAAACCCTTCTTCACGGCGCATCATTTCTATGAGAATGGGCGCGGCATCGAGCTTGCCTGCATAGCCTGCTATATTACACATACTATCAACTCCAAAAAGAATATAGGATTATTTTACTATAACGATCGGAAATGTCAAGAAAAACGGACAAAAAGATTGCACGTAAGCCTTTCAGAGCTTGTCCGGACTGGCGAGCCAGTCCCAGCGTTCAAAGAATTTCTCGTCATAAGCTAAAAACTCTGCCCGGAATCTGTTCCTGAATTCCATCGGAGAAATGGGAAATCGCTTTGAAAATTCGTGTGCCAAACGGTTTTTTGTGGTAAAGCCGACATTCCTTGCAATCTCCGAGAGTGTCAGATCAGAGTAAAGCAGCGAGGAGCGCGCGTGGTTTATGCGTATGGAGGTCAGAATTTCAAAAGCCGTTTTACCGGTTATTTCGCGAAAGCTCTGGGTGAGAAATCTGCGTGACATATGCGCGATGTCGCAAAGCTCATCAAGCGTTATCTTTTCCGAATAATGCTCAGACATATAACGCACAACACGTGTGACATCGGCTGCGCGCTCTGAAAGATATTTAAGCCGCGATGTGTCTGCCGACTCGTTTTCGGATGTGAGAAGCAAAAGCAGGCTTGCAAGAAGCGAAGAAAGCTTTGCGTATGACATATTGCTGCTGTTTGAAAATTCGCGGTGCATATCATTTATTATATCGTCTGACACGGCTTTGAGCTCGCTGTCAAACGTGTGAAGAAGAGAAAGCCTTTTTCCTTCAAACTGTGCATATTCCTTGATGTATGAAAAGAAGCTGTAGCCGTTATCGGTCAGAAATTTATCGGTAAATGAAATCATGGCAAAACGCGGAGCTGTTTTTGAATCACGTGTGTCTATGTTGTGTACGGTATATGGCAGAACCGTTACAACCGAGCCCGGTTCCTGAATATAGAGCTTGCCGTCGATGGTATGGCAGAGGCTGCCTTCCGCAACATACCATATCTGGACATAGTCGTGCCAGTGGAGAATATCGGATTTATATTCTTCAGATATTTCAATCGTTACGGGGGATTTTGACAGAAGAGAGCCTTGCGAAAGAAGAGAAGGGCGTTCAAAGCCGATAGGATCATTCACGGAAAAATCCCCTCCTTTTAACAGAATTCTATCTCTGATAATAATAGCATACAATTTTGAACAAAGCAACTAAATAATGCCATATTTGGCAACGGTGTTATATTGACTGTGGAAAAGCCAGAGAGTAAAATGATATTACACAATTATTAAAATCGGATTGTGCACTCAAAAAGGAGGAAAAATTATGAGAAAGAGAAGAATAGTATCGCTCGTTCTTGCACTTGCAATGGTGCTGTCGCTGCTTCCGACAGTTTCTTTTGCTGGCGCAGCTGAGCCGAATGTGCTCGAATATGTATTTTCATATACAGCTATGGGCGCATCGGGCGAGATAACCTGCGGTGCAGATGCGACAGATGCATCCTATACAAAGGCAGGAACGGATGCATGGGACTATCAGAATAAGCGCACGATACACAAAGGTGTGTTCGTGAAAGATGGTCTGTGGTTCCGCGCAGTTCCGGCGAACACAACGTTTGAGAATGAGAATACCACGAACGGAATTGCTTTTAAGATTTCCGTTGATAAAGGCGGAACCTATAGCCTTGACCTCGGATATTCCGAGCACGTTCAGGGTGGAAACCTCCGTATAACAGTGTTTGATGAGGCAAAACGCGCCTCGGAGAACTGGGATATGACAAATGATAAGGGCGGTGTAAAGTGGTCGATTGCAAACACAACGCCGAACTTTACATTTGATACATACAGCGCAGATGGGGCAAGTGATTTCAAGTTTGCAAATGTAAAGCATAAGACTCTCGGGACAGTAAATCTTTCCGAGGGGGATAACTATATCCTCTTGTCTGTCGATGATGACGGTCGCCTTGCAACCGCAAGCCCGGATACCGGCTTCTACTATGGCCTTGTCCAGAGCATCAAGTTCACAGAAGTTGCCCCTGCAAAGCCGCTCGAATATGTATTTTCATATACTGCTCTCGGTGCATCGGCAGATGTGCAGATTGTCAATGGAGATACTGACGATTCCTACACAAAGACGGGAACGGATGTATGGGATTATCTGTCAAGAAGATCTCTTGCAAAAGGAATGTTTGTAAAGAACGGTATGTGGTTCCGCGCGGTTCCTGCAAGCACAACATATGCAAGCGATACGACTAATAACGGTATTGTATTTAAGATCAATGCAGAAACTGCGGGCACATATTCCGTTGATATGAAATACTCGGAGCATCAGCTCGGAGGAAATATCCGTATCTACATACTGGACGAAGCGACGCGTGCTGCAAACAACTGGAATTTAGCAGCGCTCAACGGCTCGAAACAGGCGTTGCAATTGCTGACTCCGAAGTTTACAATCGATACATATAACGCCGATATAAAGAATGATACATTTGCGACTGTAAGCGAGAAAACACTCGGCAACGCAGAGCTTTCAAAAGGTGATAACTATATCATCTTTGGCGTTGATAACACAGGTAAGCTTACAGCGGCAAATCCAAGTGCCGGTTTCTACTATGGCCTTGTCCAGAGCCTTAAGTTCACCCCTGTAAGCGGTGGCTCGGGCAATGAAGGCGGCGAAGGTGAGCAGCCTGGCGGAGAAGAGCCGCAACCGGGCGACGGAAGCTCAACCTATGAATATAAGACAACCTGGGCGGCGCTTTCTGCTGACAAGCTTCCCAAAACAAAGGACAGCGCATTATACGGAAGCGGAACATATGTAAGAAACACAGGTAACGGCATCCTTCAGAGTGCGCCCATTATGAACAGCTACACGAAATCAGAGCTTGATGCAGCAGGTGTGGCTTGTGAGCCGTGGCAGATTATGGACTTCAATGTAACGGCACCCTGGGATTTTGTTGTGAGAAATGCGGCAGACGGCCCGAAGATTGCAAAGGACAACGATGCAATCTATTTCAACTTCAAGGTCGCAAACTATGGCACGGCATCAGCTCATTTTGCGGCGTTCCGCGTCCATGTAAAGAATGGCGGCACATATAATTTCAGCATAGATTCGATGAATGTTGAAAACGGCGTTGTTCCGGCAGTATATTTCGTGAAGGACAACGGCGCAACGGATATGGAGGGCATACTCTCTCTCGTTGCGGCGAATGAGCCTGTCGGATATCATAGCTTTGCTGATGACAGCACAGGTTATAAGATTCTCGGCACGGTTGACACAGAGAGCAACAGCGAATATCTTGTAATTTTCTATCCGGACAGCACATCGCTTGAAAAGAACCCGAAAACGACAAGTGATGCAGGTGTTTACCAGCAGTTCTATCTCAAGGCAATGCGCCTCTCACCTGTTCCGAAGGGGCTTGCATCTGTGGGGCTCAACTTTGTCGGTGAAAATTCCTCGAGCAGCTCGCTTGTCGAATATATGGAAAAGCAGCTTGAATACAAGCTCTTTGACAAGAGTGGCACAGAGCTTGAGGATATTGACACAAACGCACTCACAGTTTCCTACAGATCATCCGATGAAGCGGTCGCAACAGTTTCAGAGAGCGGACTTGTAAAGGCAAAGAAGGCAGGAAACACAAAGCTTACAGCTTCTGTCACCTACAACGGTGTCGGACCTGTTGAGGCCTCAGTTGAGCTCACTGTCTCGGAAACGAAGGCAGGGGAATATAAATATGTGTTCAATTCCTCTGTATACGATGAGAGCGCAGACATCAAGGCTGCAGCGCTTCTTGAATATAAGCTTGAAGACATCAACCCGAAGGTTTCAATGCCTTGGAAATATGAAGGTCACCGCGGCGGAAACGATATCCGCATAACCGGAGCGACCTCAACGGCGCATATGCGCATGAATTCAAGAAACGCGGCCAACGACTACACAAAGTTTGCTGAGCGCGCACCGTCTCTGGCTATAACGCTGTCTGTGCCGGAAAGCGGAGTATATGTTCCGAAGCTTGATTACAAGCTTCTCACACGCGGCTTTATCTATGAAATCCATCTCTCGAAGAGACTGGCAACAGACGCGAAAATAAGCGGAGTTACGCTCAAGAACCGAATCGCTGCAATGCGTGACGAAGAGCTTATCGGAACGATTGATAGCTGGGGAGCAACAGATTATGAGCAGGCTCCTGTCAAAACGCTCAAGCCTGTTTCGCTCACCGCAGGTGAATATCTCCTTACAATCAGCATAGTCGGAAGAAATCCGAAGTGGACTCCGTCATATGCTGAGCACAAGACAAGCCCGTGGCTTGATGAAATCGCATTCACATCCTTCCTTCTCAAGGGTGCACAGCTCTTTGATTATGTAGAGCTTGTTTCGGAGAAGGAGACAATTGACGCAGGCGAGACAGTGCAGCTCTCTGTCAAGGGCTATGTTGCAGGCGGCGACGAGACCGATATCTCAGGTGCAACCTATAAATATGAATCCCTCACACCCGAAATCGTTTCCGTGGATGCGGAGACAGGCCTTGTAAAGGCGCTTCGTGACGGCAACGGAAAAGTGAAGGTGACAGTTGTCTACAATGGCTATGAGACCTCGGATGAGCTCGATATAACCGTTATTGATGACAGCGCGGTTGCAAGCGCTGAGATAGTATCCGGAACAAACGTAAAATACCTGTCCACAACGCCTCTTGCTCTCAGCGGTAAGACCGAAGGCGGCTTTGGCCTCAATCCGGACAAGGCACAGGTAGAATGGCATATCTCCGAAATCACACCGGCAGGCGGAATTGAGCTGCGCGACGGCGGTGTGCTCTATGGCGCAACCTTTGGCGCAACAGCAAAAATCTATGCGACTGTAACTCTCAACGGCGCAAGTGTTGACACTGAGGCTGTGGTTGTAAGCGTCGGTGCAAACGGCGGAAAGACAGGCCGCACCTACTATACGGATGAAAGAATTGCAGCAGCACAGGAGAACGTTCAGAAATATAGCTGGGCAAAGGATATCAAGGACGCAGTTGTCAGGGCTGCGGATGAGTATATCGGCCTCGAGGAAAAGCTCTGGAATCTTATTCCGGGCGAAGGCCTGCCGCGCGGTTATGGCGTCGGATATCGCGATGACCCCGAATACAGATTCTGCCGCTATTGCGGAGAGAATCTTCTCGAGCTTTATGGAGGCAACTATATCATCGATGCGATCAATGATCCGTGGAAGATTCAGTGCCCGAAATGTAAGAGAAGATTCCCGTCAAATGATTTCGCAAGCCTTTATGAGCTCGGAAAGAACGAGGACGGAATCTACGACGTTGAGCTCGCTCACAAGAGAAACGATGAGCTCGTTGCAAACGGCGAGCAGGGATATCTTGTAAACCTGCTCTATCCGGAAATCGAGGAATCAAATCTCGACCCGCGAGCAGACACGCTCAGAAAGTATGGAATAGATCCTACGGTTGACGGTAAGACCTGGGGCGTTGATGACGGCTTCGGCTACAAAACGGGAAGAAAGGCATATAACAAGGATACAGGCGCATTCCCGTGTGACGAGGTTCACACCTATGTCGCAAACTACAACTATCACACGTGGTATGGCGGAGAAATCCAGAGCGCTGTTGTCGCGCTCCGCGATGCATATCTCTATACAGGTGATGTCAAATACGGACGACTCGGTGCAATCATGATTGACAGAATTGCCGATGTCTATCCGGACTATAACCTCGACCCACATGCAAAGGCCGGCTTTGCAAACGGCGATGGCGGCTCAAAGGTCGGAAAAATCATCGGACGTATCCACGAAACATATCTGCAGGAGGATTTTGCAAAGGCATATGATGCATTCTTCCCGCTTTATGATGATCCTCAGGTAATATCCTTCCTTTCAAAGAAGGCACAGACCTGGAGCGGAATCGAGAACAAGAAGACAGACGGCGACGCAATACGTCTGAACATCGAGGACAATCTTCTCCGCGAGAGCTTTGTGGCAATCAAAAACTCAAAGAGTAACGGTAACTTCGGTATGTGTCAGTCAACCTGTGCTATCGTTGCAACGGTTCTTGACACATCGCCGTATACGGAAGAGATGTTTGCTTGGCTTGAAAATTATTTCGCAACAGACTACAGGACATACACAACAGGCGGCGGTATCATCCAGAGAGTTGTAAACGATGTATCGCGTGACGGTCAGGGTAACGAATCCGCACCGGGCTATAACAGACTCTGGGTTGACGAGCTGACAAAGCTTGCGGAAACTCTCAGCATCTATGGCTATGAGGGCGAGATTAACCTTTATGAGAATCCGAAATATATCGGAATGATAAAATCATATGCACCGCTGACGCTCGTCCGACGCGGAGTTCCGCCGATTGCTGACAGCGGACTCACAGCAAGCTTCTCTGCTCTTCCGGATAAAGACGAAGTTATGATAAACGGCTTCAAATATACCGACGATATAGAGATGGCACAGCATTTCTATATGCTCAAGGGCGGAGATCTCCGCGAGGTACACTATGATGTATTCACAAAGGATCCTGAAAGCATCCAGAACGAGATAAGAGATATAATTGACACCTATGGCGAATACAATTATGACCGCAGCTCAATGCTTACAGGCTATGGATTCGGAGCGCTCCGCGCAGGCTCGCTCTACAATTCGGTCGGAACAGGTGTCATCCGCGATACACAGCGCGATGTTGCTATGTATTTCGGCGGCGCTGTAACGCACCTGCACAAGGATGCTCTCCAGTTGTTTGTAAACGCATATGGTATTGGTATGGCAACAGACCTCGGCTACCCGACAGCGACAGGTCAGTCACCTGTTCGTTATCAGTGGGAAAACACGACGCTCTCACACAATACGGTTGTTGTCAATGAGAAAGAACAGCTTGTTTCAAGTGAGCCGGCACGTCCTGTCCATTTCGATGCCAAGGATACAAAGGTCAAGGTTATGGAGGTTGATGCCTCAGCCTACTATGCAGATGCCGAAGAATATGACAGAACTCTCGTTATGGTGGACTATGACAGCGAGGTTTCCTATACTATCGACTTCTTCAAAATACTTGGCGGATACGATCATCTCTATTCCTTCCATGCAAACAGCGACAAGGATGCAACCTATTCCGAGGGCCTCACATTTGTAGAACAGGAAGGCGGAACATATGCAGGTGCAGATGTTCAGCTCGGTCAGGACCCGACAGGTAAATATTCGTCAGGCGCATACATAAATATGAAGTATCCGACTGGATATACATGGATGGATGATGTAAAGCGTTGCGAAAATCCGGGCGTTTCTGATTTCTGGGTCGAGTATGACATAACCGATTTCAGAAAGCACAGCAGAAACAGCAATATGGATATAAAGCTTCGCCTTACAATGCTCAATGACTTTGACGCAAACGAGATATCGTTCACAAACGGCTATCCGCCGGATAAGCCAAACAACGTAAAGTATGTCGATCACCTTGAATATATGCTTGTGCGCCGCAAAGCCGCAAGTGAGAACGAAACCCTCAACACGCTCTTCACGACGGTTATCGAACCGTATAACAAGACGCGCTATATCAAGAGCCTTGAAGAGATTCCGGTAAGCGTTGTTTCCGGTGAGCCGAAGGCAACTGACGTCGCAAAGGCTGTCGGAGTCGAGCTTGAAAACGGCAGGGTTGACTATGTTGTCTATGCTCAGGACAACACAGTGACATATAATGTTGGCGACAAGTTTGAATTCCGCGGCTTCGTTGGCGTATGGAGCGAGAATGAGAACGGAGCAAACATCTATAAGTATGTAAACGATGGCGAATTTATCGGCAATGAGACAACAAAGCTTGAAAATCTCGATTCTGCAGTATGCGGAACAATAACAGACTTTGAGCGCGAGCTTACATTCAACAGCTGGATTGATGTTGAATTTGATCGTGAACTTACAGATGACGAGGCTGCAGGCCTTAAGGACCGCCTTATCGTTGTTGAGTATGAAGGCGCAGGAAATGCGGCATATGTTATCCGCAGCGTAACAATGAAGGGATCGAATACTGCGAGAATCGATTTCGGCAACATAGCGCTTATCGATAAGTTTGCAGATATCACAGACCTGTCAAAGGGTTATGAATATGATGTTGCAGTTGGAAAGGCGTTCACTATCCCGATGTCCTATGAGGAAAACCCGGCACCGTCGTTTGATGAGATTTCCGATGATCTCAGCACATCTGTCGGAAGTGTTGTGAACGTAGATGTAAACGCCACAAGCGAATACGGCGAAGTGACCTATGCTGCACGTCAGCTTCCGCGCGGTGCATCGCTTGATGAAAAAACAGGTGTTGTTGCATGGAAGCCGACAGCATCACAGATAGGCGAAAATCTTGTCGCAGTCGATGCGATAGACGAAGCAGGTCGTGTTGCAACAAAGTATTTCACGATAAATGTTTATGGCTCAACCACAGGTGCAGGCTCACAGACACCGAGCGAACCTTCAACTCCCTCGACGCCTTCGACACCGAGCACTCCGGGCACTTCCGGCGGCTCTGCAGGCGGCGGTGGCGGCGGTGGAGCTGCTCCGGCTCCGTCAACCCCGTCAGACGATAAGACAGATGACAAGACGGATACTCCGTCAAAGGATGACGGCGAAACAGAAAAAGTGCGTTTTGTTGACCTTGGTGCTCACGCCTGGGCGGCAGATGCAATCAACGCACTTGCAGA
>JAFSIZ010000097.1 GCA_017439555.1 Oscillospiraceae bacterium
AGGATATGATGACGATTGTATACCGCGCACTTAATAGCCTTCCCCTTGAGGGGAAGGTGGCGCCGGAGGCGACGGATGAGGTGTCTTACCCCGACTTCGCATCCGTTGCAGACTACGCAAAGGATGCAGTATCAGCTCTTATCAGTGCAGAGCTTGTAAACGGAAAGAGTGGCAAGATCGCCCCGACCGATTACACAACACGCGCCGAAGTCGCAGTTCTCATTAAGAGAATACTCGACTATATAAAGTAAATAAAATAACGGATGGAGAATTTCTCCATCCGTTATTGTTATATAATTTAAGCTTTTGAAGTGTTTATCCAGCTGTTGAAATACCATTTGCCATCAACGTATTCAAAAATTGCTATCGTGCAGTTCTTGCAACGAATAATATCTCTTGGAAGGCGCATTTTTAAAACAGAATCAAGCACGGTTCTCATCGCGCCGGCGTGTGAAAATGCAGCGACGCAGCTGTGCCCGGAAGACGCGACATCGGCAAGGAAAGTGTTTATTCTGCCTGCAAAGTCTGCATAGCATTCTCCGCCATAACGCCTGTAATCTGAATTGACTTTACATTCAACGAGCTCTGCTCCGTATTTCTCTCTGCATGCGGCAATGTTTTGACCGCTCAAAGAGCCGAGGTTTATTTCGCGAAGAAGCGGTGTTTCCTCATATGTACATCCGGGTAAGGCTGTTTCTGCAGTCTGCTTTGCGCGTATTAAATCGCTGGTGTAAACCTTGTCAAACTCTATATTTTCAAGAAACGGGCGTATGTTATCGGCATCTTCAAATCCTTTTTCTGTGAGCGGTATTTGCATCCAGCCTGTATAGCATCCCGTCCTGTTTGTTTCGCTTTCTCCGTGTCGGATCACATATAGCTTCATTTCGGTGCTCCTTGTTTTTGGTATTTCTATTAATTATATTATACCATCCGGTGTTTTATTTCAAGAAGAAATTTATTGAGTATGCAAAGCGAAATGAGTTAAATATAATTTTTAAATATGGTTTGCTTTAAAACGGATTTTGGTATAAAATATAAATCAACAAGGAAAAGGAGGAGAAAGCCTTGGAAACAATACATAATTATCAATGCCCATGTTGCGGTGCTCCGCTCGTGTTCTATGAGCAACAGCTACACTGCGATTCGTGCGGTAACAATTTTTCGGTTGAATCAATGGAGCAGATGCTTGAAGGTGAGCAACAGGCAGGTGGAGAATCGAAATTTGACTGGACTCATTACGAGCCCAGAAACTATGAAAGCACAGAGAGTATTAATCTGGCAAACTACAGCTGCCCGAGCTGCGGAGCGGAGATAACGGGGGATGACACTTTGGGAGCGACGGTGTGCCCATATTGCGGCAATTCCACAATTGTCAAAGGGCAGTTTGAAGGAGTTTTGCGTCCGGATTATCTGATACCGTTTGCGGTCGATAAAAGGGAGGCAATGGCTGCGTTTGAGGCGGCTTCGAAAAAAGCGCCATTCCTGCCTGATGAGTTTAAAAGCAAAAAGAAAATTGAAGAAATGGCAGGAGTGTATGTGCCTTTCTGGACGTTTGACTGCGATTGCGATGCAGCGGTTACCTATAGTGCACAGCGCGTAAGTTGCTGGAGTGATGCGAACTACACTTTTACAAAAACAGATTTCTTCAAGCTGTTCAGGCAGGGAAGTGTGGGATTTGCCAACATTCCTGTAGATGGTTCAAAAAAAGCGGACGATACATATATGGAGGCTGTCGAGCCATATGATTATAGCGCGGCGGTTGATTTCAACAGCGCATATCTGGCCGGGTATCTTGCTGATAAATATGATGTTTCGGCAGAGGAGTGCGAAGACCGCGCAAACGAGCGTGTGAAGAACTCCACGTTGGATGCTTTCTCTGAGACCACAGGTGTCTACAGCTCGATTATACCTGAGCAGACACGTGTCAGCTTTTCAAACGGAAAAATAAGATATTCCCTGCTGCCTGTATGGATGCTCAATATCAAATATCTTGACAAGATGTATAAGTTTGCAATCAATGGACAGACGGGTAAAGTGGTCGGGATATATCCGATAGATAAAGCAAAAAAATGGAAATATTTCTGGAAGGTAGCAGGGATAGCATATGCCGTAGCGGCGGTTATTGCACTCTTTTTACTTTCTTAAAAGGGGGAGAGGACGTTGAAAAAGTTATTATCGCTTTTGCTTTCAGGTATAATATGTTCAGTGCTTGCGTTTTCTGCCTGCGCGGAATTTGTCAATCCGCCGGTTGTTGACGGAGCAGGCTATCTGACCGAAGAACAGTTTATTGATATTTCAGAACGATTGGATGAAGTGCGCGAGAAATATGATTGTGAAGTTGCGGTATATACCGAAGCTTCGATGAGCGGATATGATGCGATGTCAACAGCTGATGATATCTATGATTACAAAGGCTATGGAGCAGGAGAGACCTATGACGGCATTTTGCTCTATATTTCCGCCAATCCGCGTGAGTATTGGTTTACAACCTATGCAGACGGCACTTGGGCGTTCAATGCGATAGGTATCGACTATCTGAAAAGTCGGATACAGCCTCTCCTTGCGGCTGATGATTACTATGGAGCTATGCTGCTGTATGCAGAGCTTGCTGATGAGTTTCTTGAGATGGCTGCAAACGGCAATCCATACAATGAAACAGAATATGACACGGAGTATACAATTGTCGTTTTGCTTGGAGCACTTCTTATTCCGCTTGCGATCGCTTTCGTTATGATGCTGATAAAGCTGGCTCAGATGAAGACTGCGGTAGCTCAGGATCGTGCCGGTAATTATATGAAGCCGGAGGGATTGCGGCTCAATGCTTCGCGAGATATATTTTTGTATAGCCATATAACAAAACGCGCGCGCCCAAAAAACAATTCCTCGGGCACTCATACCTCGTCTTCGGGAAGATCTCACGGAGGTGGAGGTGGCAGCTTCTAAGTGTTGAGGGCTTGACTGGCAGTGTAAAAAGATTTATTATATTATATAGGTTGAATGACCTTGAAAGGAGAAAGGATTATGGGATTATTAAAAGCAGGTATAGGTGCGCTTTCGGGTGTTCTTGCAGATTCGTGGCGCGACTATTTCTATTGTGAGAGTATGGATGCTGATGTTCTTGCAGTGAAGGGCGAGAAGAGAACCGGTGGGCGTTCCTCCAATAAAAAAGGAACAGACAATATTATCTCAAACGGTTCTATCATCAACGTAAACGATGGGCAGTGTATGATTATCGTTGAAAGCGGCAAGGTTGTCGAAATCTGCGCGGAGCCCGGTGAATTCGTCTATGACACAGGAACAGAGCCGAGCATTTTCTATGGCAAACTTGGCGAGAACATCAAGAGGAGCTTTTCTGAGATCGGCAAGCGCTTTACATTCGGTGGCGAGCCTGCAAAGGATCAAAGAGTATACTACTTTAATACAAAGGAAATTATGGGCAACAAATATGGAACACCGTCTCCGATTCCGTTCAGAATTATGGATCAGGCAATCGGCTTCCC
>JAFSIZ010000098.1 GCA_017439555.1 Oscillospiraceae bacterium
AAAGGAGGACAGACCAATGTTCAGATAAAAACCCGAGGTTTTAGTGAGCATCAGGTCAACGGTTTCCGAAAGATGATATAGATTGAAAGAGAAGCAAAAAGACGAAATAAAAAACAAAAATAACATTTCGGAAAGACGTTGGGCGTGCTTATAAGAAGATGGGCAGGACCTCAAAAAACAAACTGCAGAAAGCAGAGGTTGAAATAATGTTAGATATTAAAAGTTCACAGAAATAACCCTCGATTGATGTAAGGTGAAAGATTACAACAGTCGAGGGTGTTTCTGTTTTATATGGGGGATTTTACTTTGCGATAAGCTTAAGTTCACTCTCAACGAAAACAGTAACCTTTCCGTTAACCGAAGAATAAGCTTTTCCGTCACTGCCAAGAAAGGCAGAGTTTTTTTGTGTCTTCGGAAGCTCTATTATGCCCTCGGAGGGGGAATCTGCTTTTACGGTAAATTCCGTGACGGAGAAGTCTTCCCACTTTGCGCTGACTTCAAAGCCGCCTCTTGCACGGAAGCCCCGGAAGGAGCCGTGATCCCATTTCTTCGGAAGAGCGGGAAGGAGAGAAATCATTCCTTCGTGGCTCTGCAGAAGCATTTCCGCGATTGCCGAAACGAAGCCGAAGTTTGCATCTATCTGGAAACCATCGGGAAGACCGGGGTTTGCGAATGTTGTCAGCAAGGAATTGCTTGAACAGACTCCGATAAGGCGGTGGAGGAAGGGGTAGGCATCATCACCGCGCCCAAGTCTTGCATACATAATTGCAGGAAGGATTATGCACCAGCCCATTGTGTAGGAAGGCTTCTTCGTTCTTCGCTCAATTGAAACGGTGAGTGCATCGCGGAGCTCCTTCATATCGCGAGTGAGCGTGTTGAACGGGAAAAGAGTATAGCCGTGTGCGATGTGGTTGTGCCCGATGTCGCTCTCTGTGTGATCCTCTTGCCATTCCTGAAGCTGACCGAAGCGACCGACCTTGAGCGGGGGAAGTCCGTCTCTGAGAATTGGTGCAAAACGGACGTCCTCGTCATCTATGCCGAGAATTTTTGACGCTTCTTCAAAGACTGTCATAAGCATATTGATTGCCTCAATATCCATCGAGCAGTTCATTGTGATCCATACGTTTCTGTCCTCGCCGTTTTCGTCCTTTACGACATATTCGTGCTCGGGGACGGTTGAAGGAACTGTTGCAAAATATCCGTTTTTATCTTTCACTGCATTGTCGATAAAGAATATCGCGGTCTCGCGGATAAACTCATATGATTCGCGGAGAAAGCTTTCGTCCTTTGTGAAGAGATAATGCTCCCACATATGGTGCGCAAGCCATGCCGCGCCCATCGGCCATATTCCCCATACGCCGTCCGCGATTCCGGTGAAGCCGTAAATCGTGCTCAGGTGGTGAACGACCGAGCCGCGGGAGTGATAGATAAATTTTGCCGTCTCTTTTCCCGAGGGGAGGAGGATGTTGTTCATATAGTCGAAAAGCGGAGTGTGGCATTCCGAGAGGTTGACTGTTTCTGCTGCCCAGTAGTTCATCTGCAGATTGACATTTAAATGAAAATCGCCGTTCCATGGGCAGATGAGGTCACTTGCCCAGATGCCCTGAAGGTTTGCAGGAAATGTCCCCGGGCGGCTTGAGGAAACGAGAAGATATCTTCCGAACTGCCATTGAAGCGCGAGAAGTCCACCGTCGGGAACGAGTGCACGGTGCGTCGGGTGGAGTCGTGTTGACATAGGAAGTGTTTCGGATTCGGGAAGCTTCGGAAGCTCGATGTCCGCGCGATTCATAAGGGAAGAAAAATCATCGGTATGGCGGGAAATGAGCTCGTTGTAGGAAAGTGCGGGGAAGCTGAGCTTTTCCGCAAAGCTTTCTCCGTGTCGGAACTCTGTCCTGATATCACAGAGAATGAGAACACTTGATGCATCGGTTATTTGCGCCATACCGTTGCCGAAGGTGATATCGCCGTCCGATTCAATGCGGAAACCGACTGCGAAGCGGTGATGACCGAAAAGGGTTTCGGAAACCGCAATGCAGGCATTCTCTCTACTTTCCTTTGAAAGACATTTTGCATATTCATAATTTACGCGCGCATCAAATTTTCCGCCTTCGCAGGTTATGCGATAAACCATAATATCATCGGGATATGACGCGAAGCATTCGCGTGTGAAACGGGTATTTCCAATGTCATAGGAAACGCTTGCTTTGCCGTTCATAACATCGAGCTTGCGGCAATAGTTCTCGCAATTCTCTGTTTCGTGAAGCGCGATTTTAAGCATACCTGCCGTACCGTAGGAGCTGACTCTTTTATATTCGCTTGAAAACTCTGTCTTTGCATATGTGTCCGCCTCAACGTCGCGTCCTTCGAGAAGAAGCTTTCGGATATATTGGAGCTTGTCATATATTTCGGGAGAATGCTCGGTTGTGTTGTCGCGCGAAGAAACGATTGTTTCCTCGTTCAGATAAATAATCTCCTGCGACACCTTGCCCATAATGAGAGAGCCCATTCTGCCGTTTCCGACGGGATATGCCTCAAGCCACTCCGAGGCAGGTGTACTGTTGAAAATATTATAGTTGTGCATATAAAAGTCACCTCAATTATCTGTTAAGGATATGATACAATACAGCTACTCAAAAAGCAATGTACATTCGGGCGGAAAGCTTGCGGAAAAGTCACTTTTTCTATATCTTTCTGATTTTGTTTCTGCTTCTGAATTCCGTTGGGGTAAGCCCCGTCTTTTCTTTGAAAACGCGACAAAAATGATATTGATTTGAGAAGCCGCAGGAGTCGGAAACCTCATTGATCTTGAGAGCTCCGTCGGCAAGAAGCTGTTTTGCACGATCAATTCTTATGTCGATGATAAATTGTCGCGGAGTGGTGTTGAATTCATCGTGGAAAAGCTTTCGGAAATAAACCTCACTTATGTTGCAAAGAGAGGCAAGTGCTGAATTTGTAAGCATCGGGTCGGAAAAGCTTGCTTCAATATGGCGTATTGCAGGAAGGAGCTGTGATGCGTTTTCTGTCGCAGTGTGCGAAAGGCGGTGAAGCATTCCGTAGAAGATGCTGAAAATCTTTGTTCTGTTTCGTCTGAAAAGCGAAAGCGATTTCATCTGTTCATAATCTGCGAGATATGATGAAAGGCTTTCTATCGGGAATGTGAGTATTTTATCACAGAGAAATTCCGCACAACGGAAGTTTATGACGGGGAAGAAGCCTTTTTTGTCGCCGTAAAGTGTATAACTCTTTCCTTCGGGAAGAATCACTGCATTTGTACTGTCCGAGATATATGTGCATCCGTCAAGCGTATATGTAATCTGACCCTCCGTGCAGAAGGAAAGACCGTAGCACGGTCGGTTTTCAATTTTTTTAAATCTCCCTTTCGGGGAAGAAAATGTTATTATATCGCAAATATCGGTAATGACGATATCGTCCGGAATATTGCTCACATCATATCACCTCAGAATAATTATAATGTTTTTATCAAAAAAATCAACGGTTTTTCATATGAATAACATCGAAAATATCAAAATGCAATCGTTTTTTGCATTGAAGAATTTCGCTTGTTTGGTTATACTTTTGAAGAGAATTCAAAAGGAGAGATAATATATGAGTAATATGGAATATTTGAAGGACAAGCCGATTGCCGTCCTCGGCGGCGGTGCAGTAGGTAAGACCTGTGCGGCAGATATGAAGCTTGCAGGTCGCGAGGTTCGTCTTTATGATATTATGCCCTATGCAAAAAGCTCACTCAAGGATCTTGACAAGACCGGTATTCTTCTCGATGGAGTGCAGAGAAACAAATATTGCTTTGAAAGAAGCGGCAGAGCGTTTTTTGATGTGGTAACCTCGGATATGAAGGAAGCCGTTTCCGGAGCAGGCCTCATCGTCATCGCAATGGGCTCCTGGGGTCACGAGCCTGTTTTCCGTGAGCTTATTCCGCACCTTGAGGACGGTCAGGTAATACATATTTTCACGGATAACTTTGCCTGCCTTCTTCTTCGCCGTCTTATGCGCGAAATGGGATGCACGAAGAAGGTAATAATCGGCGGATGGTCATCGGCACCCTACGGAACAAGAATCGAGAGTATCGGAAAGTTCCAGTTCCCACACGTCGGCGCAAAATACCGCGCGATAACTCTCCGCGGTGCAGCACTTCCGATGACGGATACAAAGGATTTCATCGAGTCGACGAAATATCTTCCGTGTATGGATGCCGTAACTCAGGGAGACGGACCGGTTGAGGCAAACACGATACTTGATGTTGACTTTGCAAACGTAAACCCGGTTATACACGTTCCTGCGACGGTTCTCGGTGTTTCCACAATGGAAAACTGGGGCGTTATCTTCTGTGGTCACGATAAGACAACATATTCAATGTATTCCCACGGGCTCTGTCCGTCTATCTGCGAGGTGCAGTATAAGTTCTATAATGAAGAGATTGCGCTTGCCGATGCAATCGGCGTAGGTTGCCCGAGATATAAATATGAAATGTTCTTCTCACGTCGCAGTGTTCTCACTCAGGAGTATATGGGCCTTGATGAGGACGGAAACGACAATGTTGTGTTCCCACTTGACCAGCCGTCAAACGAGGGCAATACGGGTCCGAACTCGATTCACCATCGTTATATGACAGAGGATGTTCCGATAGGCTGTAAAATCTATCACGACCTCGGTGTTCAGTATGGCGTACCCACTCCGATTATCGACTCGATGATAGTTCTTGCCGGTGCAATGCACAACAAGAGCTTCTTTGAGGAAAGCAGATATAACCTTGCATACCTCGGTATCGACGGAATGAGCAAGGATGAGCTTCTTGACTATCTCAACAACGGAGTATACAACAGATAACAGTAATAAAACGAGCCGTTTTCGGCTCGTTTTGCTTTTTGATTTGCAGTGTGATATAATTATCTCAAGAGGTGATTTTATGCGGATTCTTATTGATGCGGACGGATGTCCCGTTGTTGACATTGTGCTGAAGGCGGCGCGAAAAAATGACACGGAATGCCATATATTCTGCGACACCTGCCATGTTTTTGAAAAAGAAGGCGCAGAAACCCACGTTGTACCAAAGGGCGCGGACAGCGCGGATTTTGCGCTTGCAAACTTTGCAAAGCGTGGGGATATCGTCATAACGCAGGATTACGGGCTTGCATCAATGTGTCTCTCACGCGGTGCAATCTGTATAAATCAGGACGGATGCGAATATACCGAGGATAATATCGACGGGCTTCTCTTTGCAAGACACACTGCAAAGAAGGTGAGAAATGCCGGTGGCAGGATAAAAGGTCCGTCGAAAAGGACAAAGGAGCAGGATATAAGTTTTTCGGAAAAGCTTAATGAAATAATGGCGCGAATGTGAAAAAAACAAAACCGGTAAGCTTCAAAGCTTACCGGTTTCTATAATGTGAATATTTTTTCGTATGAGGTTTTGAGTATTTCCTTGATATGGATGATTTCGTCCGGGTATAAATGACGCTGCCCAACCTCGATTTTGGCTATGGCACTTCTTGTGATGTCACATCCGCGAACCTGCAGCTTTGCGGCAAGCTCCTCTTGGGTCATATTTGCTTGTTCCCGAAGCTGTTTTATATTCTGACCGATTCTTTTCTCGACTTCGGCGTTCATAATAACCTCACCGCCAATGTGCTTATTTGGGCACAAATTGTTTGACATTATTATATTCCTGAAGTATAATATATTTGCACCTGAATGGGTGCAAATATAAATATCGAGAGGAAAAATGTGAATATGGTGAAGTATTGCATGAATGACCTATGTGTTTATTGTAATGATAACATGTGTATGCTGGATAACATTTCAATAAACGAATTCGGAATATGTAGCGAATATATATCAGTGCATATTCCAAAAGAAGAATTTGAAAAATACAGACAAAAACATCTTGACAAATTACAGTAGCAGTGATATAATAACCCACAATTAAATATTAAACGCAGTGATGCGGAATAGTATGCAACATTTCTTGCTTTGAAGAGAGATGTCGGTTGGTGCGAGACATTGAGAAGAAACTGCAGAACTCACCGCGGAGCGGTCGCCGTGAAAGTCAGTAGGGGCGGACGGGAACTCCCGTAACAGAGTTAAGATGTGTCAGCATCTGAGGGCATCCGAAAAGGATGAAAAAGAGTGGTACCGCGGAAGGTTTAAAATTTTGAGTTTAACGCTTTCGTCTCTTTAAGTCAACAAAGAGATGAAAGTGTTTTTTTGTTGGCACCCGAAAAATCGAAAAGAAAAAAGAAAGGGGTTTCGACCAAATGAAGAAGATTAGCATTACAGACATCACCTTGAATAAGCTTGCAAGCGACCGTGAGGTATCGCTTTTGTTCCGCGAGAAGACAGCAATTGCGGCTTGTGCAGATTCGCTCGGTGCAGCGGCAATTGAGCTTGCTCCGATAAAAAGTGTCCGTGAGGATACAATCATTTATAAAACAATTTCACAGAATGTCAAAAACAGTGCTGTTGCAATTCCTGTCGGATTCACGGCGGATGATGTTGCAGCGGCTTGGGAATGTGTTAAGGATGCAGCAAAGCCGAGGCTTCAGGTTGTTGTTCCGACCTCGACTGTTCAGATGGAATATATCCATCATATGAAGTCCGAGAAGATGCTTGCAAAAATTGAGGAGCTTGCAATCGAGGCAAAGAAGCTCTGCGGCGATGTTGAGTTTGTTGCGCTTGATGCAACGCGCGCAGACGTCAATTTCCTTATCGAGGCAGCAAAGGTAGCCGAGAGATGCGGCGCAGGCATCATCACCGTATGCGACGATGCGGGAATATCGCTTCCTGAGGAAATTGCAGAGCTCACGAAAAAGCTCAAGGAAGAGCTCAAGGCTGATGTTTATGTTCAGCCGTCCGATCACATAAGTATGGCTGTCGCATCCGCAATTGCTGCCGTAGGTGCAGGCGCAGACGGAATCAAGTGCGCTATCGCAGGCAAGGATGTTCTCTTTGTCGGAGCAATTTCCGATGCAATAAGCGCGCGTGGCGAAACACTCGGATTCTCCGCATCAATTGACACAACAAAGATTCATTCCGGCGTTGATGAAATGCTCGGCAAAATAACACACGCAGGCTATGAGAGCGAAGCTCAGGCAAGCGAGAAGAGCAAAATTGTTCTCGATGCAGACAGCACAATCTCCGAAATAGCTCAGGCGGCTCAGGTTCTTGGCTATGACCTCTCCGATGAGGACAACGGAAACGTAAAGAAGGCAATTGCCTCCGTATGCGAGTCAAAGAGCTCAATCAGCGCAAAGGAGCTTGAGGCAATTATTGCAAGCTCTGCTATGCAGGCGCCGTCAACATACCATCTTGAAAGCTACACCACAAACTGCACAAATCTCGGTGCATCAATGTCGCAGGTAACTCTCAAGTGCGGCGATGAAATCATTTGCGGTGTAAGCACGGGTGACGGCCCGATTGACTCTGTTTTCCGTGCAATCGAGCAGAGCATCGGTTATCACTATGAGCTCGATGATTTCCAGATTCAGGCTGTGACTGAAGGAAAAGAAGCTCTCGGCTCGGCTGTTGTAAAGCTTCGCAACCGCGGCAAGCTCTATTCCGGCAACGGAATTTCAACAGATATCGTTGCGGCAAGCGTGCGTGCATACATCAACGCACTGAACAAGATTGTAGCTGAGGAGAAGTAAGATAATGAAACTGACATTCTCTACAAAAAATGTTAACAGACCGACATTTCTCGACCTCTGCCAATATGCATATGACTATGGCTTTTCGGGTGTCGAGATATATGACGCGATAAAGGAAAGAAAACAGCATTATGACAGCATTCTTCGCAGTGACCGCGTTGCGGATGCAAAGAGAAAGCTTCTCAATCGCTCGCTTTCCGTTTCCGCTCTTGTTTATCCTTATTCAATAGACAGTGATGAGGCGAGCGGCGAAGAAATACTCAAATATGTAACAATAGCAGACCAGGCAGGTGTCGAGCGCATCATCGTTCGCATCGAAAATAAGATTGGCGATGAAATTCTTATGCAGAAGCTTTCAGCCGCAATCAAGCGCGCGGAAGCCGCTGATATAGAGATTCTTCTTGAAACAAAAGGATATCTCGCCTCAACCGAAAACGTCATCGACATAATAAACCTCTTCTCATCTGCCATTGTCGGCGCATCGTGGAACATCCGCGAGACATATTTCAAGGCAGGCGAGAGTGCAGAGACAACGATAAAGCATCTCGGCGCATATATAAAATATGTTCGTCTCGGCGATATGAAGGATGATAAGACTGTTCTTATCGGCGAGGGAACGCTTCCTGTTGATGAATTCATTAATGCGCTGACCTCGCTCAATTTTGATGGGTTTGTTTCGGTTGCATGGAATGAGGACATAAACGATGCAGACATCGTTCTCACTCATTTTGCAAACTATATTGCAAACCTCTCCAGAACAAAGGTCGAATATGACCACGCATACTATAACCGCTCAAAGACGGGAACATTTGTCTGGAAAAAATATGATGTCATAGAAAAGACATTCTCCGACGTTCTCGACACAATGGTTGAGAACTATCCGGATCAGTATGCTTTCAAATATACAACTCTTGACTATACGAGAACATATGCGGAATTCCGCCGCGATGTTGATGAGTGCGCAGCTGCGCTCATCTCACTCGGAGTCAAGGCAGGTGACCACGTTGCAATCTGGGCAACAAACGTTCCTGCGTGGTTCATCACCTTCTGGGCAACAACAAAAATAGGCGCAGTTCTCGTAACGGTCAACACAGCATACAGAATCCACGAAATCGAATACCTCTTGAAGCAGTCTGATACTCACACTCTCGTTATGATTGAGGATTGCAAGGATATAAACTACCGCGAGATTATTGATGAGCTCTGCCCCGAGCTTCGCACAATGAATCCGGGCGATGCTCTCTATTCAAAGAATCTCCCGTTCCTTCGCAACGTCGTAACCGTTGGCTTCTCGATGCCCGGTTGCCTCACGTGGGAGCAGATGCTCGACCGCGCAAAGCTTGTTCCGAATGAAGAAGTGCGCCGCCGTGCATCGCTTGTAAAGCCCGATGATGTCTGCAATATGCAGTATACCTCGGGAACAACAGGCTTCCCGAAGGGCGTTATGCTCACTCACAGAAATATTGTCAACAACGGTAAAACAATCGGCGACAGAATGGATCTCTCGACAGCTGACCGTATGATGATTCAGGTTCCAATGTTCCATTGCTTCGGAATGGTGCTCTCGATGACATCTATGATGACTCACGGCGGAACACTTTGCCCGATGCCCTATTTCTCGCCAAAGTCAAGCCTTGCTTGCGTCAATGACGAGCATATAACCTGCTTCAACGGCGTTCCGACGATGTTTATCGCAATGTTTAACCACGCAGATTTTGCAAAGACCGACTTCTCATATATGAGAACGGGTATTATGGCAGGTGCAAACTGCCCGGCAGACCTTATGCGCCGTGCATCGGTTGAAATGAATATGCGCGAGATTATCTCGGTCTACGGTCAGACCGAAGCTTCTCCGGGCTGCACGATGGGTGAGGTAAACGAAGACCTCGACCACCGCGTTGAAACGGTCGGAAGTGCATTCCCCGGGGTTGAGTGCAAGATTATTGACCCGGAAACCGGCGAAGAGCTTCCCGATGGCGAGAGCGGCGAGTTTGTTGCACGAGGCTTCAACATAATGAAGGGCTATTACAAAATGCCGCTTGCGACCGCGCAGACGATTGACAAGGATGGCTGGCTCCATTCGGGAGATATATGCTGCCGCACACCCGATGGCTACTATAAGGTCACAGGTCGCCTCAAGGATATGATTATCCGCGGCGGTGAAAACCTCTATCCGCGCGAGATTGAAGAATTCTACCTCACAAACCCGAAGGTGCGTGACGTTCAGGTTGTCGGTGTTCCTGATGAGCGTTACGGCGAGGAGTGCTGTGCCTGGATTATTCTCCATAAGGGCGAAGAGGCAGACGAGAATGAAATGAAGGAATTCGGCTATGCATCGATTGCGCGTCATAAGGTTCCGAGATACTTCCTGTTTGTTAAGGAATTCCCGATGAATGCAGCAGGCAAGATTCTCAAATACAAAATGCGTGAAGAATCCGAAGAAATTCTCGGTCTCAAGAAAGGTTGATTTTTCGTGAGAAAATATCTTTTGCCGGAAGGCGGAAAATTCTATAAAGCGAATCTTCATTCTCATTCGACAGTCTCTGATGGGCGGTTTACTCCCGAAGAAATGAAGAGAAGATATATGGAAAAGGGCTATTCCGTCATTGCTTACACTGACCATCACGTTATGATTCCGCATAATGAACTGACGGATGAAAGCTTCGTTGCATTGAACGGCGTTGAGCTCGGTGTAAACAATATAACGGAGGATAACCCCGTCCAATATAAGGCAAGGAAAAATTGCGATATCTGCTTTATCGCGCTTTCGCCGGATAACATCAACCAACCGTGCTGGAATAAGGAGGATAATCTTCCTTCCTGCTGTGATGCCGCGGGAAAGGCGATTGTCGAAAGATTTTCGGATGTTCTCAGGTATAATCCGTCAAGGCCATCGTTTGTTATGAAGTATGACCCCGAAATCATAACCGCAATGATGCAGGAGGGAAGGGAATGCGGCTTTTTTGTGACGCACAACCATCCCGTCTGGTCGAGCGAGGAATATACCGACTATGTCCGCTATGATGGTATGCACGCGATGGAAATATGCAACTACGGTTGTGTTGTTGAAGGCCACGATGAGCATAATGCAAAAATATATCTTTCACAGCTTCGAGCCGGAAAACGCATCTTCTGCATTGCGACGGATGATAACCACAATAAAGAAGGTCGCAAATGCGATTCCTTCGGCGGATTTACGATGATAAAGGCAGAAAAGCTTGAATATACCGCGATAACCGATGCGCTTCTGCGTGGAGATTTCTATGCATCGGAAGGTCCTGAGATTGAAAGCCTTTATTATGAAGACGGCAAGGTGTATATAAAATGCTCACCTGCACAGGCGATTACGATGACGAAGATGACAAAGAATGTCTCTGCCGCATTCGGTGAAGATGGGCTTATTTACGAGGCTTGCTTTGATGTTGCGGAGGATGAAGGCTTCTTCTTCATAACGGTTATTGACGAAAAGGGAAATAAAGCATACACCAACGCATATTTTCTCGATGAAATATTGAAATAAGAAAACGCGGCAGGCACATTGGTTCGTGTCTGCCGCAGTTTTTTATGTTCCGTTTTCTTCGTCAAAACCCTTTTCATAGTTTGATATTGCACTCTCGATATGCTTTCTGAGAAGCTTTGATGCGAGAGTTGCATCCTTTTTTGCAACTGCATCAAGGATTTCCTTGTGTGATACGCCGTTCACGCTTGTTGGCGGAATGTGTCGCTTTGATTGACAGATGCAGAGCATAACCTCGCCCTTGATTGCATCGTATATTCTGCAAAGCCGTGAGCTCTTTGATGCGGATACAAGAAGGGAATGGAAATCCATATCCGTCTGCACATATTCATTCCAGTTATCGTAGGGCTTTGCTTTTTCAAGCAGCGCGGCTTTTTCTGAAAGCTCATCGGTCGGTGCATCAATTTCGATGATCCGCTTGATTGCCTCAGCCTCTATAAGTGCGCGGAGAGAGAAAATTTCTCTGACATCCTCGCGGTTTATCTCGCGCACAAAAACACCGCGGTTTGCGATTTTAACAAGTACTCCGCTTGAAATAAGATATGCGATTGCCTCACGCAGAGTGTTGCGGCTGACGCCGTAGCGTTGATTGAGACTGTTTTCGGTTATTTTCTCACCGGGGGTAAGATTGAAAAATATATCATGCTCAAGAGCTTCGCATACGGCATCTACCGTAGAAACTGTTTTCAACTGCAAGGTATCCAAAAAATCACCACCTGATTTTAAATAGGCTTCCCCTTGATGGGAAGCTGCAGACTGTCGAAAAAGGCATGAGACCGCAAGCAGAGAAAATATATTGTAGGGGCGGATATTATCCGCCCGCAACTTTTGCGTTTGAATCAAAGTTTGACAAAATCCCTTGAAACATCGAGTTTCAAGGGATTTTCCGCTTG
>JAFSIZ010000099.1 GCA_017439555.1 Oscillospiraceae bacterium
CTTGATTATTCCCTCGTCTGCAAGAGCGTTGATGGAATCAGCTGCCCAAGCGTGGGCACCAAGGTCAACAAAGCGGACATTTGAAGTCTCATCCGAGACTTCGCCGTCGTCATTTGACGGAGCATCCGGGAGGTCTGTCTTATCATCTGACGGGGTTGACGGAGCCGGAGCAGCTCCACCACCGCCACCGCCGCCTGCACCACCTGCAGAGCCACCGCCGGAACCGCCCGGAGTACTCGGTGTCGAAGGCGTCGAAGGTGTTGAAGGTGTCGAGGGAGTTGAAGGTTCGCTCGGTGTCTGTGAGCCTGCACCTGTTGTTGAGCCATAGACATTGACAGTGAAGTAAACTGTGCTTGTTCTTCCGCTTTCGTCAGTTGCATCAATCGCAAACAGGTTGTCTCCAAGCTGACCTGAAGTCGGTTTCCATGACACTGTTCCTGTTTCCTCATCAAGGCTTGCACCACGCGGAAGTGTTCGTGCAGAGTAGGTAATGGCTTCACCTTTCTGCGGCTCTGCATTCACCTTAATCTTGATTGCGCTATTTGCAGACGTTGAGAGATTATCGTCCACCTCATCGAATATCGGAGAAGGATTGAATTCATAAGACATCGGAATGACAAAGCTCTGCCCCTCTGCCACATCATATGTATAACCAAGTGCTTCGTCATTTACATCCTTAAAGCCATTGATGAGCGTTATATCGCCCAAATCGAGCTTTGCACGTGTGGCATCGAGCATCTCTGCACCCTTTATCATATAGACAGAATTGCCCTTACCCTTGCGCTCAACAGATATCATTCTATCCTTAAGGTCCTCGGCTTTCACCTCTGCATCAAGCTCAACCTCAAGCCAGTTGTCCGATGAATGTTCTTTGCGGAAGTTTATTATTTTTCCGCCAATTCTCGCGTCAAGGTCATCTTCTCCAGATACATCATCGCCTATCTTCTCACCATCACTTATGTAGCTGTAGATGTTTTCGCCATCAGCGTTGACTGTCCACACGCCGACAAAGCCACGGAAATCGAAGAGATCTGCAACCCTGTAGGTTACGCTGTTATTCTGGGAATAGACGATATAATCGACTCTTCCGTCAACGAGCTCGACACGTATTGCCTTTACGTTATCAAACTTCCCGGTCTCTCCTTCAATCACTTCAACGGAAACCTCTTCAATGCTCTTTATATATCTCTCGCCGTTATATGGCTCAACAACCGTTGTGAACAATGTGTTCAGATCGCGCCCCTTACGTCTTACAAGCATATACTGGAGCTGATCGATATAGTTGAGGTTCTCCGGCTTTCTCGGAGGCAAACCGGTCGCAAGAGTTACTTCATCTGCATCAAAGTCATTGACCATTGTCATACGCAGGCGTGTATCCATCTTGCTATTGCGCGACTGCTTTCTAAAGTCCTCTATCTCAAAGTCAACATAAAAGCTGCTGACTCCCGGATTATCTGCGCGGCGCACGTTTCCAAGCCAGGTATATCCGAGCGGATATTTAAGTATTGCATATGCATTGTTAACAACCGTGTTCGGGTCTTCTCCGAACGGAACATCTGCTCCTGCATATGAGCCGCCTGTCTGAACCTCAAAGTTGAGATTATCGGAGGTATCCGGATTTATCGAGCTGTTTGCGTGGAAACTGTAGAGATGATCGTTTCCTCCGCGCACCTTAAAGAAGTCGATACCATAAGAAACCTCACTGTCGTAATCGACCATAACCACGGTTCTGCGATATTCATCAGTCTCCGTATATGCCCCACTCGCATCAATATCCATAACCTTGACTCTGTTGTTTCTTCCCTCAAAATGATATGGCATATACGAATATTTGCTCTTGAGCTGTGACTTTTCGTTCACAACAACTGTGTTGTGAGATATTGTCGCGTTCTGCCACTGTATTCTGTTGGGATCACTTCCTGTAGCTTCCGGATATCCAAGATCGGTTGACATACCTATACCGTAGCTTTCAATACCAAGGTTGAGCATATCCTCATGACTGTGTGAAACGCTTCCGCCGAAGTATATCCAAAAATCTCGCTGTGTATCGCGCATAACATTTGATGCTGTTGACTTATGAAGCGTTCCTGCGCGCAGGACTCCGAGACCATAGCCCGAGAGCAACGAGCTCTTGTCATAGTCATATTCACCATAGGTGTCTATAACCTTTCTGATATCACGAGAGAGATTTTCAGGATTCTTCGTGAATATATCATAATGCATATCGTTGATGTTTCCGCCCTTGATGAAATACAAATGCTGCGCGATTTCAACGTCTCCGCTATATTTAAATGCCTCTATCATAACATTTGTATTATCCGGGAGAAGAGAATAGATTGCCGTCTGTCCGCTGTCGCCTATTGCCGGAAGTCCTCGGCGCACAAGGGTGAGCGGAGCATATGACTTGATCATCGTCAGATACTTCGGATTCTGATAAATACTTACATCGCTCTCATTTGTATATCTCGCAAGCGTTGTAGCAAGGCTTTCAAGCTCATTTATCCATATCCTGTTGTATCCGGGACCAGATTCATCTCCCTGTCCATCACGTGAAACAAGACCGAGAAGCGTATAGTTTATGTCGCCGCCTCTGTTATAGGAGCGTGAATCGCCTTCACCATAGCGGAATACCCAATCGAGCATTTCATCCGTTTCGGGGTATGTATCGAGAACAACTGCCGCCATTCCGCAAGCAGACTGCGACATACCGAAGTTACCATGGATATGAGATGTCTGTACTCTATCGTAAATTGTTCTGAGGATTCCGTTTTCAATGTTGCTTCTGAGTGCTTCAGGGTTTGACTTGTCGCCAATGTCAAATTGCTCAGCCTTCTTTGAAAGGTAGCTCATGACCTGAGGATCATCATACATCGGGAAGAACGCATCATAAGCTCTTGCAAAATCGGTTGCAAGCTCTGCATCCCAGGTTCTTCCTATGATAACGCCGACCTTGGAGCCGCCGTCAGTAATCGCAAAGTCATTTGCATATCCGTCCACAACCATATCCGGATATACGTCTGCAACGCGATCGAGCATTATTGCACCTGCACGTCCATACTTTTCATCACCTGTATAGATATATGCATCTGCAAGAGCATTGAGCCCTGACTGAATTACACCCGGGTTGTTTGTACCGCGTTCAAACCACAAGCCGAAGTAAATGTAATATGCTATATATGTGTGAACCTCACGGACTCCGTTTGGCCACACTCTTCCCGTGTCATAGCCAAAGCCCGAATCAACACCCCAACGCTTCGGATCCTCTCCGCTCGATAATTTAACCGTTGACGGGTGGTTTTCACTGCCGATTTCCGGATACAGGTCGTTCCTCATATAGTCAACTTTACCTTCCGTCTTCTCGACAAGCTCTGCATTGCGCTCTACCGCAAGCTTCTGATCATATATTCCCTTATCATTGATCCCCAGCTCATAGAGCTTTTCAAAATCATTTGACGGGAATCTGCGTTTACAATGCGGACACTGTATTTTCCAGCGATCTGTGAGCGGTGTTACAACCCACGGATAGCTGCCATAATCTGTATAGAGGTTGACACCGCAATAATGACAAGTCCATTTTTGGACATCATCGCGAAGCGTTGCCTGTTGTCCTCTTGGAAGTCCTTCTCCCGGAATCATTGACCAGAGCTCGTCTGCATATCTGAGATATTCATCAGCTTTTTCGACTGCTTCGTCACGAATTGCCTTTGCCCAGCTGTATTTCTTGATATTTTCGCGTGCAGCGCTTACAACATCTTCGTTGTAATATGTTCTCGTTGTTTTACCTGTGCGCACGGATACAACAGCTGTTCCGGTTATCTCTGCCCCATCTACCGTAATCGTTGCAGAAATTTCAGCTGTTCCCTCTGATACCGGGGTGACATTACCGTTTTCATCAACCTTTGCAATCGAATCGTCTGAGCTTGCCCATGAAATGACATAGTTATCAAGGCTGATTACAACGCCGCTTTCCGTTTTGCCTTCCGCCGAAAGCTTTGTGCCTTCGGAATCAAGGCTCATAACAAACGAGGTCGAGCGGATAACAACAGCGGAGATTTCTCCGTTTTCATCTGTTGCGTTTTCGGAAACTTTAAGCGGGATTGTTTTCTCAATGCTGCTGTTGTTATAGCTTGCAGAAACCGTAACAGCCGTCTCACCGATGTTCTTTGCGGTTATAGTGCCATCGGAAGAGATTGATGCAACATTGTCGTCGGCGATTGAATATGTGACAGATATCTGCGGATCGTTTGCACCTGCGCTTGTCTTTTGCCACATATATTCAAAACCGTCGCTGAATATTGCCTTTGCACCTATGTTTTTCGTGCTTTCCGGCTTAAGGGTGAATTCATCCTTCTCACATTCGAGTTTTGTAATCACAGGCAGGCTTTCAACTGCTGCAAAGCGAAGTGTTTTGAGTATCTGTGCATAGTTTGTCGCAACAGTGTTCTGTCTGTCGGGGCGGAAGGTTATTTCGTGAACTCCGGCATCGAGATATACAGTGCGGAGCTGCTCTGTTTCAGCGTGTGTAAGCAGGCTCTGACAGAATCCGTATTCACCTGCATATACGCCGTCTACATATATCGAGCTGTGTTCCGCTGCGGCATTGGAAACATCGCCGGTAAACCATAATGTATATACGCCCGAATACGGAACATTGACATTGATGACAAGGTCTCTTCCTGTTGAGTTGGTTGAGGCATAGAGACCATAGCTTCGGAATACAGAGCTTGTAACTGAGCTGTGTGATTTTTCGAGGTTTATCTCCCAGCCGTCTTTGGAAAGCTTTACGTCGGTCGGCTTTTCTTCCGAGGTTTCCGCAAAATAGATAACAAAGTCGCGGAGATCGCTTTCAACTACGGTAACTGTGATTGTATTTGTGCGAACTGTGCTTCCGTTAAGCTCAACGTCTGCACAAATTGTTGCGACTGCACCCATAGTGTTTCCGAAAATCATATTGTCATCGAAAACGGAGACACCGCCTGCCGGGGTGCTTTCGATAATCCATTTGATTGTTGCCGCCGAAATATCTGCAGCAAATCCGTTTTCTGTTATACCTTCGACAGAAAGCGGCTCGTCGCGCAGATAGCCGATATTTTCAGGGCCGCTGAGTGTTGCCGATACAATCGGGCTGGAATCGGAAACGGTTATATCCGCAACTGTATATACTGTTGAGCCGCCAAGCGATACGACAACTTCAACCTGACCTTTTCCTGCGCGATGAGCGGTGACGATTCCGTCTTTGTCAACGCTGACAACGGAAGGAGTGAGGGATTTATATGTTATCGTCGCCGATGTGAGGTCAGCCTCGCTTCCGTCGGAGAGATAACCTGTAGTAAGTATCTGTGAGGATGCGCCTGCTTCGATGCTTTCAGCTTCGGTATAGGCTTCGGCGTAGAGAAGCTTTATATCAAAGCCGGAGGTTGTAACAGGGGCAGAGCCTTTTCGTGTTACTCCGTTCAACGTCATCTCTGCCAAAATATCTGCAGTACCGTTTTTGCCTCCCATTTTTGCAGAAGCGCTTGTCCAGTATATTCCGTGTCCCGATGCCTTTTCGGCACGTTGGATGTTCTTGAACTCACCGATGACATACTTATCGCTTGTATCAAACTTTACAGCACCCGGCAAGCAATCGCTTGAAATTGAGATATACTGTCCGGTTGTGGTATACGGCTTTGCGAAAATCGTCACGGTTCCGTTGTTTGCAGCCGTCGTGTCGCCCTGAACATCTATTTCAACACCTGCATATCCGACTTCGTGAAGCTCGAAATCGTCAAACCAGATTGTGCCGCTATAGCCTGTTTTTCCGAAATCCGCGTTGTTAAAGTCGAGCATAATACGCGGAGTCAGATAGAGCTTTCCAACCGCTGCTTCTGTCGGCGCAGCGACAGGAACCGTAACCTCTGTCCAGCCATTGCGTATCTCCTGCCACAACGGAGTTTTAGTTATATACATATTTCGTCCGATGTTTATCGGCAGGTTTGATGAAGATGTACCGGATATATTGTTGTATGCGAACATATCAAGAAGAAGGCTTATATCTGATGCATTCTGCGGCACGGAATAATCCGCCTTCATCTTAAATGAAAGCTGATAGAATTTTTCTGCTTTTACCTCAACTCGCGATCCGTCAAGAGCGAGATAAATTGATGCAGGGTCAGCTTCAAGAGGAGCTTCGGGGTCGAACATTATGCCGAATGCGCGGTTGTTTTCGTTATCTTCTTTCGGTGCAACTCCAATACCCGTGCGCATAAACTTCGGATTGCTCGGCGGTGTGTCCTCGCGCTCATAAATCCACACCCATTTATCCTCTTCAAGTGTCGGGTTGAGATGTGACATAAGATTCTTTCCTGCAGGTGCAACGAGAAGCTCATACTCTGCCGTGCGTGTGATTCCGTCATAGGTTACCTCGGCGGTTATCATTGTTTCGCCTGCTCCGGTTGCTTCGATATTTCCGTCGTTGTCAACAACGGCAACCGTATCATCGCTTGATGAATAGCTTGCGGAAATATCTTCGGGGGCGGCATCATCAATAATCATATCTCTGCTGTCAACAAGAGTGATGTTGAGCTTTGATGTTGTGTTAAGCGGAATGGGATCAACGCCTTCTTCAATTCCGTCGAGTGACAGATTGATTTTATCAAATTCTCCTGCAACAGGGGAGAGCTTGATGCTCTCAAGATACATATATTGATATCCCGAAGCGACGTTTTCGTTCTTTGATAACGAGGTATCATCAGGGAAGATTATGAGAATATAGTCGCCGGGTTTCTTAACGTCAACCTTGGCAACGCTCTTATATCCGTCTGTCTGAATATCGGAAAAATCGTGGTATCCGACAGGCTCATAGCTGCGAAGCGCTGTGCGTACGGATGCATCATCAACGACGGTTCCGTCATCCTCAAAGAAATATATTGCAGGTACAACGCCGACAGCATCGCCGTAGGAATCCATCTGGAGATTATATTTTCCCGCAGAAGGAACATTGAGTCGCAGGGCAAGAAGCCATCCGCTGTTTTTGTTTCCATAGTCTGAAACGCGGAAAACCTTTGAAAGAAGTCCTTTTGCCGTTTTTTGATTTGTTATTTCAACAGCGTTTCCGACATTCGAGACAACGTCCCACGCTGTTGTCTTCTTGAGATTCATTGTTGCAAAAGGTTCGCATTTATTTCCGTTTGCATCAACTTCGCAGGTCGCGTTTCTGTTCATAAGCTTGTTGTTTGCGAGCAATCTGCTCGAGCCGCCGAGATTTCTGAGAACAGGGTCTGTGTTGAAGTTGACAGTCGCGCTCGTTCCCGTTATCGGGTTATTAAATGTCGCACCTCGGCTGAGTGCATACATTTTTCCGAGAACATCCACACCCTCAAACGATGTCAGATACTCATATTCGCCTGCAAGCGGAGTAAGCCTTATCCCCTCGAGATTCATATACTGATATTTGTTTGATATGGTGTTGGTATTCTTTTCTGCAGATGTATCATCGGGGAAGATTATGAGGATATATTCGCCGGGCTCGGCGATGTTTACATCAGCAACGGGCATATATCCCGAATCCTCTTCACCCGAGAAATCGTGGTATCCGACAGGATCGTTGCTGCGGAGTGCTGTGCGTGCTGTCGCATCGTCAACCACGCTTCCGTCATCTTCAAAGAAGTATATTGCAGGAACGACACCGGCAACATCGGCATAGGCATCCATTTCAAGGCTGAATCTTCCCGATGTCGGAACATTCAGGCGCAGAGCGAGAAACCATCCGCTGTTCTTATTGCCATAGCGCGCTACCTCAAACAGCTTCTGCATAAACCCTTCCGGAATATTATTGCTTGTGATTTCGACTGCATTTCCTGCGTTGACAACGACATCCCACGGTAC
>JAFSIZ010000100.1 GCA_017439555.1 Oscillospiraceae bacterium
ACATCATCCCGTCTTCCACAGGTGCTGCAAAGGCTGTTGGTAAGGTTATTCCGGAGCTCAACGGCAAGCTCACAGGTATGTCAATGCGTGTTCCGACTCTTGACGTTTCTGTTGTTGACCTCACAGTCAACCTCGCAAAGCCGGCTAAGTATGACGAAATCTGCGCAGCTATGAAGGCAGCAGCAGAGGGCGAACTCAAGGGCATCCTCGGCTACACAGAAGAAGCAGTTGTTTCTTCCGACTTCCTCGGCGACACACGCACATCCATCTTCGATAAGGATGCAGGTATCGCTCTTACCGATACATTCGTAAAGGTTGTTTCCTGGTACGACAACGAAATCGGTTACTCCAACAAGGTTCTTGAGCTCATCAAGCACATGTACTCTGTTGACCACAAGTAAGATATAACTTGTAAAATCATTCGCACCGCGTCGGTTTTTCCGATGCGGTGCTTTTCTTTTGATAAAATATCTGTTATAATGTATTTCATAATCAGAAGGAGGAAAGAAAAAATGGAAAAGAAAGCATTATCTCTTATTCTCGCCCTTACGTTGCTTTTAAGCATAGCTCCTTTCGCTTTTGCAGCAGATGCAAAAGGACTTGGGAACTTCAAGAAGGCAAACGCTTATGACGAAGGAAGATTTACCGATGTCGCGGCCGGTGATTGGTTTGCACAGAATGTCATAGCTGCATATGAGCTCGGCCTTGTCAAGGGAAGCTCCGATGTAACCTTCAATCCGAAGGGGAACATCACAGTTGCGGAAACAATAGCTCTCGCAAGCCGGCTCCACAATATCTACAACGGCGGCGACGGCAAATTCGAGCAGGGTTCACCGTGGTATCAGGTGTATGTTGACTATGCGACCGAAGAGAAAATTCTCCGCGATACATACAGAGACCTCAATGCAAAAATCTCGCGTGCAAACTTTGCGTTTGTTCTCGCAAATGCTCTTCCTGCAGATGCACTTTCTGCAATAAACGATGTGCCGAACGGAACTCTTCCCGATGTTGCAGACGATTATAAAGCAGATTCGATATATCTTCTTTACCGCGCAGGAGTGCTCACGGGAAACGATGAATTCGGAACATTTAATCCAAACAGCACAATAACACGTGCCGAGGTTGCGGCAATAGTGACCCGAATGGCTGATAAATCACAGAGAAAGGTGATTTCACTCAAAAAGAAGAGTACGGTATCTGCGGAGATTTTCTGCGGCGCATTGGGCTATGCCAATACATTGTTTGCGAATACTTCGGGAGTAAAGCTTTCGGATGCGCTTGATGAGACCTTCAACTATGGCACAACAGGTGCTTCGCTGTTGAGAGCGCAGGCGTTTTCGATGGTAACCGAATTTGAAGCAGCGCGCCTTTTTGCAGTCGAAAACGGAATCAAGCTTTCCGATGCAGACAAGAAAGAGCTCGAAACCGTAAAACAGCAGCAGTTTGCGGCTGCCGGAGGAAAGGCTGAATTCTTTGCTATGCTTGCGGAGCAAGGCGTAAATGAGGCGTTTTACAACTACCTCATCGAGAGCCAGATGTATTATCAGAAAGCTTCCGGGCTTTTTAATGACGGCGGCAAATATGCTGTAGACACAGACGGCCTTTCCGCGAGTATTTCTGAAAATTGTGTAAGAGTAAAGCACATACTTATTCAGGCAGACCCGGATGATGCGGAAAAGAAAGCTCTTGCAGAGCAGCTTTTGCAGAAGATATCCCGCGGCGAGGATTTTGAAAAGCTGCTCAAGGAATATGGAGAAGACCCGGGAATGACGTCAAATCCCGGAGGTTATGTCATAGACAGCCGCGGCTTCACGCTCGATGGCGGTCAGATGATTCAGGAATTCACAGACGCTTCTGTTGCACTTAAGGTCGGCGGTGTTTCGGCTGTCGTGCCGACAGCTTATGGCTTCCATATAATCAAGCGCTATCCGATAGATAAGGCGTTCGCGGATTCATATGTTGCGGAAAATGAAGCGATTTTCAAAGACAATGCGCTGGGAAATATGCTTTCCGAATATATCGGAAGCGTTGTGATCTCAAACCGCGCAGAGCTTGAAAAAATCGACCTGAAATCCGTTTTCGGAAAATAATCGGCATATAAAAATCGCATTGGAAATATCCGATGCGATTTTTTTGTCTTTTTTTAAAAATGCAAATAAAACCTTGCAAAAACTCCGAAAAACGAATAATATAATATATAGGGCATAAAATAAAATTAAAAGGTTTGTCAACTTGCGGTTGCGGAAATTTTAACCAAAGTTGGTTGATAGTTAAGTTTCAATCTGCTATCATTTGTTGTATATGATATGAAAGGCGGTTTTTGCCCGATGACTATAGGTGAGAAGATTGCGAAGCTTCGCACAGCGCTCGATATATCTCAGGAGCAGCTTGCAGAAAGGATTTCCGTTTCCCGTCAGGCGGTTTCAAAATGGGAGATGGATCAATCGCTGCCGCAGATAGATAAGGTGCTTCTTTTATGTGAGCTTTTCGGAGTTTCCGCAGATACGCTTTTGCGCGATGAAATCGAGATAGGCTCGGATCTCGAGCAGGAAAACAAAAAGAATAAATATTTCGGAACAGACGGTTTCCGAGGTGAGGCAAATGTGGGGCTCACCTCCGATCAGGCATATAAGGTGGGAAGATTTTTAGGCTGGTATTTTTCCTCGCCGCTTTCAGGCTGCAGCAATTCCGGCTATCGCCCGAGAATAGTTATAGGAAAAGATACGAGGCGTTCAAGCTATATGCTCGAATATTCAATAGCCGCAGGCATAACGGCATCGGGTGCCGATGCATATATGCTTCACGTAACAACAACTCCGAGCGTTTCATATGTAACGCGTCAGGATGAGTTTGATTGCGGTATAATGATAACCGCATCACATAACCCATATTACGACAACGGAATAAAGGTTATAAACAAATTCGGCGAAAAGCTTGACGATAAAACAACAGCACTTATTGAAAGCTATATTGACGGTGATCTCAAATCCCTCGGTTTAAACTCTGACCTGCCTTTTGCAACAGGTGATAAAATCGGCAGAATTGTTGACTATTCATCGGGCAGAAACAGATATATAGGCTATCTCATCTCTCTTGCCTCAAATTCATATAAGGATTTAAAAATCGGAATAGACTCGGCAAACGGCGCGGCGTGGATGATTGCAAAATCCGTATTCGGGGCGCTTGGGGCACAGACAGTTGTCATAGGGGCAGAGCCCGACGGGCTTAACGTCAACAACAACTGCGGCTCAACGCATATCGAAAACCTCTGCGACCTTGTGAGGGAAAAGCATCTTGACTGCGGCTTTGCCTTCGACGGTGATGCAGACAGATGCATTGCAGTTGATGAAAAGGGAAATGTTATAGACGGAGATTTTATGCTCTATATTTTAGGGCGCCGCCTCAAATCCCGCGGTATGCTCAATAAAGACACTGTTGTTGCAACAATAATGGCAAACAGCGGAGTGAAGAAGAGCCTTGAAAAGCTCGGTATAAAAACAGCTGAGACAACAGTGGGCGACAGATTCGTTTATGAATGTATGCAGAAGAATGACTTCAGTCTTGGCGGTGAGCAATCGGGACATATTATCCTCAAAAAGTATGCAACAACGGGAGATGGAATCCTCACTGCAATTATGCTTGCGGAGGAAATCTGCGACACAAAGCGTTCTCTTTCAGACCTTGCAGAGGATGTTTTCCTCTATCCCCAGCATCTTAAGAACATAAAGGTGTCGGATAAGGCGGCTGTAATGTCTTCGGAGTCTGTTAAAAAAGCGCTTTCGGAAATCGAAGAAAAGATAGGCGGCAAGGGAAGAGTTCTTCTGCGTGAAAGCGGCACCGAGCCGAAAATAAGGATTATGGTGGAATGTGAAAGCGAAGAGAAATGCCGCGAATATGCAGAATATATTGCAGCTGTGATAAAGAGCGGAGGGTATAGCGTTGAGTGATAATATAAAAACCGCAGAGCTTTTTGAATGTGAAAATCCTTATATTAAAGAGCTTGTGAAAGCGTCAGAATATCCTTGGGAAATAATTCCGAAGATAGGCGAATACGCAAAAAAGCTTATAGCGGAAGGCGTTCCGGGCTATCACCTGATGGCTTCCGATGTGCTTGTAGGTGAAAATGTAAATATCGCGCCAACAGCAACGATAATCGGGCCTGCGGTTATCGGCGCAAACACAGAAATCCGCCCCGGTGCATATATAAGAGGAAATGTAATTATCGGTGAAGGCTGTGTTATCGGAAATTCAACAGAGCTTAAAAATTGCGTTCTTCTCGATAACGTTCAGGCACCTCACTTTAATTATGTCGGCGATTCGATTCTCGGAAACCGCGCACATATCGGCGCAGGCGTTATTTGCTCAAACCTTAAAGCTGATGGAAAAGAGGTTGTCGTCAGAGGTGACGGTGATTATAGAACAGGGCTTCGCAAGCTTGGTGCAATCCTCGGTGACGGCGCAGACATCGGCTGTAATTCGGTTCTGAATCCCGGAACGGTTGTGGGCAAAAACACATCGGCATATCCGCTTACATCGCTCCGCGGAGTCTATCCTCCGGACAGTATTGTAAAGTCGCAGAAGGAAGTTGTGAAAAGACAATAATAAAAAACAGATGCCTCGGCATCTGTTTTTTTTCTTGTGTTTTTTGATGCAATGTGATAATATAATATGTGCCAACCATAAAATTGAATAATTATATAAAGAATGTATTTATATGAATGAAAATCGCATTTAATCATAACGATAGTATATGGTAAAAACGTATACTTCGAAAATCGTTATGGTTTATGTGTGTTTCATTCATATAGCATGACAATATTCAGTTTTATGGTTGGCGCTTTAAGACTGATTCGAAGTCCCTGCGTTTTTCGTGCATGGCTTCGTATGAGGTCATGCATTTTTTAATTTTGGAGGAGAAAAGCTGTGAGAAACGAAGGAAAGGCAATGGTTGTCAGCTGTGATTTTGAGTTTTGTATAAACAATGTCGGCAGAAAATGCAAGCTTGATAAAATCAGCATATCTATGGATGGCCTCTGCGAGGATTGCTTTGACCGCGCAAAGCTGATTGTGGCGGAGGAAATCATAAGAGGAAGAGAACAGAAATAAACAGACGGCAGACGCGAAAACGTGTCTGCCGTCTGTTATTATATCCCGAGAAGCTTCTTTGCGTTGCCGCTCTTGATTTTTTCAAGCTCTACTTCATCAAGCCCGAGGCTTTCGAGAAGCCTGAGCTCCATTGCAGGTGTGTGCCACGGTGTGTCACTTCCGAAAAGAAGCTTGTCCGCGCCGTGCTTTTCGATTATCGTTTCGGCGATATATTTCGGCATCGTGCCATAGCCGAAGGATATATCAAAATAGATATCTTTACCGCAGAGATTTGCAATAACGCTCTCACCGCTGTCAACTCCGCCCCAGTGTGCCGCGATGACAGGTGAGGAAAACTCTCGAAGTGCGATTGCCATTTTTTCGGGTGTCGCGCCATACGGCGGTTTGAAGCCATAGTCAACGCCTGCGTGGAAAAGCGTTATGAGCCCGAGCTCGGATATCTTTCTGTAAATCGGAAAAACTCTCGGGTCATCGACAGAAAAGCCCTGATAATCGGGATGAAGCTTGACGCCTGAAAGCCCGAGCTCACATATTCTCTCGAGTTCTGAGAGCGCATCCTCGGCAAATGGGAACACAGAGCCGAAGGCAAACAGGTCCTGCCTGTTGTTGAGCTTTGCGGCAAAATCGTTGACGCTTTTCTGCTGGTGTGCATTCGTCGCGATGTTCATAATAACGGAAATGTCAACTCCGTTGCGCTTCATCGATTCGCGAAGACCGTCTGCTGTGCCGTCAGTGCCGGGAATGAGGCCGCCTGCGGCATGGGAAAGCTTTGGGATTGCCTTTCCTGCTATCGCATCGGGAAAGCAATGTGTGTGAAAATCTATGAGCATAGCCTAAAATATCACAACACCCTTCTGGAGCATTATATTTGCATAAAGTGCAGTTTCGCCGGTTGCGATTATCGCATATGCCTTCTTTGCCTCTTCATAGAATTCAAAGCGCTCGATTTCGCCGATGCAGTCTGCGCCGCGTTCATCGTGACACTTCACGATCTCGCAATATTCGTCCCATATCGGGGTTTCCACATCATCGCCCGGCATAACCTGCATAAGGCTCACGGGCTTGTCTACATATGTGTCGAGTGGGAAGAGCTTGAGTATTGCATCAAGTAGCTCGCAGGCACCGTGTCCGTCTGCGCGGATGACGATTGCATCCTTTCCCATCGTTTCGGCAGGGAAGTTTCCGTCTGCGATGACAATTCTGTCGCTGTGTCCCATTTCACAGAGCACCTTTAAAAGCTCGGGTGAGAGGATCGGGGGTATGTTTTTAAGCATCTTGATTATCTCCTTTCGATGTCTGGCGGCAAAACTCACGAGGAGAAATGCCTTTGTATTTTTTGAATGTGCGCGAAAAGTGACTCAGCTCATTAAAACCGCTTTCATACGCGGCTTCTGTTACGTTTTTGCGGTTGACCGACATTTCAAATGCCGCGCGCTCGCACCTCAGGCGGTTTATATATGCCGTTGGCGTGTCGCCTGTAAATTCCCTGAAAACGCGGCAGAGATATTTTTCGTTGAAGCCGGAGAGCTTTGATAAATCACTCAATGTTATTTTGTCGCGATAGTTTGTTTCTATCCATTCAACAAGTGTTGCGATGGTTTTGCGCCTGTGACCGTGAACGCTTCCGCCGATTTTGTTGATGCGCCCGTCTGCGAGCAGGTGATAGAACATCTTGCAGAGAGTTCCACACACAGAAAGCTCATAGAAAGGTGCGGCGGCGCACATCGTTTCAAAAAGGGAGACGGCTGTGCTGTATAGCTCGGTGTTTTCGGGATGGAGAAAAGCCTCAAGCTCGGATGAGCCTGCCATAAGCGGCACGAGATATTCCGATGCTTTGCCTGAACTGTTTCCGCGGATGAGGTTGAGATCATATACGATAACCTCATAAACACAATCGAGCGGCTCTGCGCGATGGAGCATATGTCCGCTGACAAATACTATGTCACCTGTTTCGGCGATATATTCGGCGTTGTTGAGGAAGATGCGGAGCTTGCCTGCGAGCACTCTTATTATCTCAAATTCCTTGTGCCAGTGAAGCTGCATAACATAGCGGAGATGAGAGGACGTCAGAAAATGGTATTCGATGGGAAAACCGCCTTTTCCGCGCTCGCGTTTCTCTTCATAGTCTATAATTTTCATATTACACCCCGAAAAGTGAAAATAGCTCAAATAATAAAATCTATTTTGCAAGTATTTTAACACATAAGATACTATAATTCAAGTATAATATAAATTTTATTATGGAGGAGTATATATTATGGCAGAATCAAGACTTATCGGTCAATACCCCGTTATCGGAATCCGCCCGACCATCGACGGTCGCCGCGGTCCGCTCAAGGTTCGCGAATCGCTTGAAGTGCAGACAATGAATATGGCAAAATCGGCGGCAGAGCTCTTTACAAAGAATCTCCGCTATTCAAACGGCGAGCCTGTGAAGGTTGTTATCGCAGACACGACAATCGGGCGTGTTGCGGAGGCTGCCGCCTGTGCTGACAAATTCCGCCGCGAAGGCGTTGACATCACGCTGACAGTCACCCCCTGCTGGTGCTACGGTGCAGAAACGATGGATATGGACCCGAACACGATAAAGGCAGTCTGGGGATTTAACGGAACGGAGCGCCCGGGCGCAGTTTATCTTGCATCCGTTCTTGCAACCCATTCGCAGAAGGGTCTTCCTGCTTTCGGAATCTACGGAAGCGAGGTCAAGGACTGTGATGACACGGAAATCCCGTCCGACGTTGAAGAAAAGCTTCTCCGCTTCGGACGTGCGGCAGTTGCTGTTGCAACGATGCGTGGAAAATCATATCTTCAGATAGGCTCTATCTGTATGGGAATCGGCGGCTCGATCATCAACACCGATTTCATCGAGGATTATCTCGGAATGCGCGTCGAATCGGTTGACGAGGTTGAAGTTATCCGCCGTATGACCGAGGGTATTTATGATAAGGCAGAATATGAAAAAGCTCTTGCATGGGCAAAGAAAAACTGCATCGAAGGCTTTGACAAAAACCCCGAGGATATGCAGAGAAGCAGAGCGGAAAAGGATGCCGATTGGGAATTTGTTGTCAAGATGATGATTATCATCAAGGACCTTATGAACGGAAATCCGAACCTTCCCGAAGGCTGCGAGGAAGAAAGAGTCGGTCACAATGCAATCGCCGCAGGCTTCCAGGGGCAGCGCCAGTGGACAGACTTCTACCCGAACTGCGATTTCCCGGAAGCAATGCTCAACACATCGTTTGACTGGAACGGCGCACGCGAGCCATATATCCTCGCAACGGAGAATGACGTTCTCAACGGTCTCGGAATGCTCTTTATGAAGCTTCTCACAAACCGTCCCCAGATGTTTGCGGATGTCCGCACATACTGGAGCGCGGAATCCGTCAAGCGTTGCACGGGCTATGATATTGAAGGCGTCGCAAAGGAATCGGGCGGCTTCATCCATCTTATAAATTCAGGTGCCTGCTGCCTTGATGCAAACGGAGAGGCACGCGATGAGAACGGCAACGCTGTTATGAAGCAGTGGTTTGATGTTACCGAAGCCGATCAGAAGGCTATTATGGAAAACACGACCTGGAACTA
>JAFSIZ010000101.1 GCA_017439555.1 Oscillospiraceae bacterium
AGAAAAAATCATTGCTCAGTGCGGGGCGAAAGCATCCGATGTTGCATCGCTTTCCGAATTTACACAAAGCGGCAGCATAACAGTAGGCGAAGCAGAAGTTCTCTTTGCAAGAATTGATGAAGCAAAGAAGCTCGCAGAGCTTAATGCAGAGATGGAGGCAGCAATGGCAGCAGCCGCGGCGGCAAATGAGCCAGAAGAGGAAAAAACTCCCGAAATTACAATTGACGATTTTGACAAGGTTGAGCTTCGCGTTGTGAAAATCCTCGAATGCGAGCCGGTAAAGAAGTCTGACAAGCTCCTGCGCATCATTGTTGACGACGGAGAAGGCCAGCGCCAGATTGTCTCGGGTATTGCACAACAGTATACCCCCGACGAGCTTATCGGTAAAAAGGTAATCCTTGTTGCTAACTTAAAACCCGCAAAGCTCCGCGGCGTTGAAAGCTACGGTATGCTTCTTGCGGCTGATATGCCTGATGGCGGTTGCAAGGTCATCTTCGCAGATGATGAAATCGCCCCCGGCGCACAAATACATTAAAGAAACATTCCAATTACAACACCCCCGTGAAGCGGAAATTCCGTTTTACGGGGGTGTAAATTTTTTTCACACTGTTTTAAATACAAAACGTGGCATAAAGAGGAACTGTTTTTTCTGTTTCTCACTATTTTATTTTGCTATATACCTCTTCATAAAGTGCCATTAACTCTGCAACCGGAAGTTCTGAAAGCTCCTTCCGGAAAGCATCCCATTCTGAAATCGGGCGCTGACCGATAATGAACTTCTGGAGGTTCTCCTCAACAAATGTCTTGAGCGATGTCTCATAATCCGCCCTCATCGCTGCATCCTCAGACGAGAACTCAAGATAGAGTGTGGGGTCGAGATGCGGATAGATGTTGCTGATAATAAAGTCAGTCGTTGCTGCCTGCTCGTCGGAGATCGATGCGTCAATACTCTCGGGGTCAATACGTGTGTATGTACCTAACGTCTTAAAACCGTAAAGTGTTTGAGCAGTTCCGCTATACCCATCAGGAAAAATGTACTGTTTCCTGCCATTTACCACCTCGTAGGTCTCGCCTTCTTTACCCCACGAAAGGAGTTCACTCCCCTCGTCCGTGTAGAACCAATTGAGGTACCTCATTGCGTTTGCAATGCCTCCCTCGTCACCTGTGTTGCACACTGCGTAACCCGTCGGGTCGTTATTGTACTTGTTATTCATATTGATGCCCATACCGTTTTCTGCTCTCGGCGGGGTCATAGCCGTGAGGTTGAATTCCGGATTCTTTGCACGTGCAATATTGTTAAAGAAGTCTATTCTTATCTGATACTCCGGCATAATAAACCCGCGGTCGGTAGAAACAAGTTCCTGCCATAAAGATGTGTTTATTGTAAAGAAGTCTGCCGGAACAAGCTTCTCACTTACCATCTTGTTGAAAAATTCAACAATTTCAAGCATTACATCTTCTGTCGCACCGTATGACCACTTCTCGTTTTCAAAGTCATAATATGCGTTGTAGCGGAAGTTCGGCTTCCACGTGCTGCCGATTACATTAATATTGGCAAGACCCTGGCGTACAGAGAAAGGATACGACTCCGGATAGAGCTCTTTAAGCTTCTTTGAAACATTGTAGAGATCCTCTGTCGTTTCGGGAACCTCAAGGCCGTGCTTATCAAACACATCCTTGCGATAAAGCCATGTACGAAGGTTTGTGTAACGCTCCATCCCGAATACCGGCGAGTAATATATCTTACCGTTTGCTGTCTTGCGCGTATTTCTCATCCACTGATCTTCCTCCGGAAGCCCGTCCCAGAAAGCGTTGTAGTCAGGCAGAAACTCTGCATAATCATCCAAGGCTACAAATGCCCCCTGCTCACAGTAGTCAGAAAAGGTGCTCGGCTTATTCTGAAAACCAACGAGGTCAGGAAGCGACTCCGGACTCGCCATAATGGTTGTAAACTTAGTTGCAAACTCAGACGCCGGAATTGCATTTACATTGATTTTTCCGCCAATGTTCTCGTTTATATACTGCCATACCTTCCAGCTCGGATCATATGGCCATGACGCGTGGCTTGCGATTGTTACATTGAGTACTGCATCGTCCGGAATCTGCTTCCCCTCGGGTATGTCATATGACACATCACCGGTTACTCTACCACCACATGCGCAGAGTGCAAGCACCATAACAAGTGCGAGGGAAATCGCTATAAATCTTTTCACTTATTTTTCCTCCTTTTATTTTCTATATTGTAGGGACAGGCGTCCCCGACTGTCCGTTCTCCCTTTTTTCTGCTAACCCCCTTTTCGCTTGCGGCAAGCCGCAACATTCTTGCCCTGCCGGGCGGGCCTTACTTTCTTGTTTCGCCAAGAAAGTAAGCAAAGAACGCGAAAAAGGGGAGAACTCATGCGCCCACTCCCGTGGCGCAAGGAAACCTCCCCTTTTATCCTCTCCGCGCGCATCGCCGGAAAGC
>JAFSIZ010000102.1 GCA_017439555.1 Oscillospiraceae bacterium
CTGGGCAGACACACGCTATCCGGAAAGAGTAAAGCACAAAATATACATTGAGGGCGGCAGCAAGACCATAGAAAAGCAAAAGAACTGGGGCTGGGAGGAATTTGAATTCGGTAAGAATGATATTCCCCACAAGCAAACCACTTTTGTTGCAAATGCCGATTCATGGTATTGGAATGACTCAAGACTCTGGATAGACTGGATAACCTTATATAAGCAGCAGATAACGCTTTCCTACGAGCAGCCCGAAACCTTCAAAATACCGATATACGAAAGCACTGACAAAATACTTGGCTACTATATGGAAGACGGCTTGGAAAAGATCGTTGCACCGCAGGCTTCCATAAGCGCTCTGAACAAAGAAAGCAGCAGACCGAACAAGTATTACAGAGATGACACGGTAACGTTAAATGCAACACTTTCCTCCGACGGAAAAAAATACGGAGCATATCTTAAAGGATATGAGCTGTACAATCCCACTACGGGAAAATATACATATTTTGACGGAACCGAATTGACGTTGACACCCGAAATAATATATACCTATGTTTACGGCGACGGAAAAACCTACAGAGATACACTTAAAATAAAACCCGTTTACGGCAGAAGATCCGTCACTCCAAAGCTGACCGTAGGTAACTATCTGCCGCACAAGGGAACGATGACCTTCGGAGGCAATGTTCTTAACCCGGGCAGTGTCGATGGCGGTGGCATATTGACCGGATATACAAGTGTATGGCGCTATGAGTATATTTGGGATGACTTCACGCTCCTTTTTTATAAAAGCTGGTTGAGTATCGAAGAAATAAACAATCCGCCCGCGTATGTTGAATCTCAAACAATTCTGGGCAGCCCTACATATAAAAATACAGACTGGTGCGTAGGTGACTATATTGCCGTCACACTGACTCCCGCAAGCGGTTATACCGCAAGTGCGATAAATGACCTGAACGGCAATAAAATATCGATTGGAACATCCAATACAATGTATGTTCAGCTCAAGGAAAGCGGAAACGGGCTCTTCCCCGTGTTCAACCGAAACGACTGCGGTGTTACCTTCATGTACGAGGGCAATACAGACGGTCTGTACGTTTTCCATGATAAAAAGCTTCATGCGGACAGCGCGTTCCTTGACATGCTATACAGATATACAGGCGGTCTTACAAACTGGACAAACGACGAAATACCTGTATTTACGGGAAGACTGAACGACAGAATAAAAGAAAACTATGACATGTTGCGTAAAAGAAACATGTTAAACGGTCAAAAGCTCTCAAACCTTGCAATAGGCGACGTTGTTACCGTATATGCGGAAGCGCCCGACGGATATATACCTTACTGGTATGTGGACGATAACCAAAAGACCATAACGACCGAGGGCGACAAGCGCTATGCGCGTCATTACGGAAACAGCTTCTCCTTTGAAATGACCTCAAATGACGTTACGCTTTATTGCGGAATGGAAAGAAAAACCGCGTCGGATTACGTCATGACAGGTAAGCTGGTCAAGCCCAGCCGTACATTAAAGGGCGACGGTTATGCGGCGGTAAATCCCGAAATTCCCGCTTCGTATATGACAGTTCCGGGAGCATCTCTTTCCGTTCTTAACTTCGATGAACGGTTTAACAGTGTCGAAATAGGCGGAACAAAGTACTATTCCTCCGTTATAAGCGATGCAGACGGTAACTTTAAAATGTATATACCGAATGTATCCAACAGAGAGTATTTCTCCATAAAATATGCCAACGGTGTGCAGACAAAAGCAACCACCCTTCTTGCGGCAAACGGCAAAACGTACTATATCGTTATACCCGCAAACGATGAGAACTACACCGTAAACAGTATTGATTGCTATACTGTGCTTGGCGATATGGCGGAAAACAACGGACTTATAAAAATTCCGTATTCCTCCGCGGGAGCAAACCGCACGTTTATGGTCGGCGCGGTCAGCGCCAATGAAAGCTACGGCATCAGTGCCGTAAGGCTCAATTCCTACCGCAAGGACGGCTCGAGAATAGTAAGCATAAATATGACCCAGAGCTCTGCCGTTGGACTTGAAACAAACTGGAGAGCAAACGTCAATATTGCCGAAGCTCTTGACGACGGCGGACGTATAACGGTCGAAGTATTTGACAAAAAAGGAAACAGCAGAGGCGAGGTTGAAAGCGGATACGTTCTTGAAAAGGAGCTTCCTCCCGCAAATATTTCCATCTCAGGTATGCCGGGTGAATTTTCCGAAAAAGGACTTGACAATGTACCGATAATCGGAAATAATGTGCCTACGGTTCCCGATTCGAGCTTTTCCGAAGAGCTGGATGAAAAGACAATGGAGATCGCCGTAGGTCAGGGCGAGACACTGAAAAAAGCAATATATTCTCAGCTTGAGGAATTCAATAATTCCGATAACTGGTCAAAGCTTATGTATCTGACGGAATACATATCGGATACATACAGCACAAACGTTTCCAATTCCAAGACCGAAACGAAAGACGAAAGCAGCGGTTCGGGAAAAAATACAAAATTCCCGATCATGTTCGACTTCGGTATGTACATGAAGCTCGACAAGAATAAAGACGGAACATTATCCTTGAACTATGTTTTCGTTACGGTCGGCTTAAAAGCAGTGTACACCGCCGAATGGCAGTGGGTAATCGGTGGTATACCGCTTTATGTAACGATTTCCGCCGGCGGAAGTGCAAGAGGACTTATAGGTATCAGCGGTACTAAGGATTACTTCAATCACGGCAACGTTAAAAACGAGGCATTTTATGCTCTTCTCGGCAAATACGGTCAGGATGAAATAGCAAACAAGCATTACGATGAGGATAACCTTACAGATCAGAAGCTGTTTGCAGCACTGTATAATCAGTCCAATCTCACAAAGGATAAATCTCAGGCGGCGGACGTGCTTAGCGGATTATTTGATGAGCAAAAGAAAGAAGATACGGTAAATGCCATAGACGCTCTGCTCAACAGATATGATTTCTATTATATCAACCAAGAGATATTTGAAGAAAAAATGAGCGAATTTTCCTATGACCTGCAAAACCGCATCAATATGTACAAGCAGCTTGTAACCGTTAAGCCTTCTGAAACGGAAGCCGTTGCGGATACGGGAAGCGGCTCGGATGATACCGAAAGAGAGCCGTTCAAGCCCGATTTCCAGGTAGAATATGACGCGGCAAAGGTAAAGCAGGCATGGATACACAGATTCAACATGCTATTGGTGCTTGAAAGCCTGCCGAAATATCTTGACGAAGGAAAAACCACATACGATATCAGCTCTGAAAACTTCTTCGGTCTCGGCGGTGCCGATACTGCAGGCGGCGGACTTGCCGTAACGGGCATTGTAACTCTTCAGCCCTCCTTCGCGATAGGTGCAGGTGTCGGAATGCGCGGTGCATTTTCCATCGGCGTGTCCGGACATATTGATTTCGTAATAAACTGGCAGCCCTGGTCGGAGGCGAGAGGTACCGTTACCTTTGCGGTAAATGCCGATATCGACCTGCTTATTATCCCTCTTTCCGTAAGACTTGTAGGCTACACCGTGGAAATGTTCAGAACAGACGGATATCTTGATAACGCCTTCGATGTGGAATCCGGCGGCTCGGGTATTCTTATGTCGCGTATGAGATTTGCAAACAAGGACATCGGCACTTCCGTCAATACGTCTCCCGAACGACGCGGCGGTGACAATAAGCTGGAGGCTATGCCGCCCATATCCTTGTTCAGCTCCTATGACGACGGCTTACAATACATAGAATCAACCATGGATTATCAGACCGAGACCACCAAGCATCCTCAGCCCGAGATGTATCTGCTTCCCAACGGAAACAAGCTGATAATCTACATGAATGACAATCTTGACCGTGCCTTGTATGACAGAAACAGTGTTTATTATTCTGTTTTTGACAAAAATACGGAGGAATGGTCACAGGCTCAGGAGATAGAAGAGGACGGAACCCTTGACGGAGATATAGAGTCCATGCAGCTTGAGGACGGCAGAGTTATTGTCGTATGGACAGACAGCGACAGAACCTTCGGCGACGAGCTTCCCGAAATGGCGGATCTTGTAACTTCGCAGAATATCAGCCTCTGCATCTTCGATGAAAACGGAACAAAGGGCGACGTTCACGATATTACAACCCTTGCGCAGTACGGATATTCCGAGCCCGCCATATCCTGCACGGATAATATTCTGACCATCGTATACAAGATTACCGATTATCATACAAGCGGTGTGGAATTTGACTATGATGATATTGAAAGCACATATCAGTCATTTGTGTCAAGCTCCTATGAGTCGCTTGCAATAACTGAATTTGACATTGCAAACGGTCAGATAATGGTTGATGACAGCTCCGAATATGCATTGTACGAGGAAAACAGCGGTATCGACCTTAACGGTATGCGTTTTGTTGATACGGATATACAGGGACTTGAAAATCCCAAGCTGTACGATGTGACCCAGGCATCCTTTGACGGAAAGAGCTATATCGTATATACAATGGATACCGATAATAACACCTCCACAAAGGATGACCGTGAATTATTCTGTATAATCCGCGAAAACGGTGAAAATTCAAAGCCCGTAAGACTCACCGATAACAACCTCAACGATTCAAACGCCAATATTGTTACGGGCGATTTGATGAATAAGATCTATTTCGGCAGCGGAAGAAATATATGCACCATCAACCTTGAAGCCGTTACTGCGGAAAACATGGAAGACAAGGGCAGCTATTTCGTTATGAACAATGCTTCTCAGCAGTCGGATTCCGTTCTGGAATACGAAAGCGAAGAGGCGGCTGACGGATTTGAGATATTCATGGGCAAAAACGGCATGCTTTATATGCTGTGGACGCAGTTCAAGACCGTTTCGGAGGATGACGGAAGCACTCACAAGAGCCGTGCACTGTATATGAAGACCTACGATCCCATGTTCATCACCGCAGAGCATGAGGATGAAGAAAACGGAACCGAAACAGGATATATCGGTGCATGGGGACTTGCAAGCGAGATACTTGACGAAACAGACCTTTACATCAATGAGCCTGCATTGGTGGTAACCCCCGATAATGAGTATTCGCTGGCATACAGAATCTTCGGAATGGAAGAGCTGACAGACAACGGAGTTACCTATGAAAAGGAACAGGATACCTCTGTCCTTTGCGTTTCGGACTTCGTGCTTGTGTCCTCCATTTCGGCAAAAAAGACAAATCAGTATCCTGTATATCCTAAGGAGGGAGATTTTGTAAGCCTTGACTTTGAGTGCGAGAATTACGGAGTAATTCCTTCCGATATGATACAGTTCAATTACTATATCGAAACGGATGCAGATATTGAGGGCTATGACCAAGCCAACGATTGCTGGTGGGAAAAGGGTGACGGAGTTAACAGTGCAGCGGGCAAGTCGTTTGCGCTGATAAAGGATTCCGCATTGTACGAGGGTCACATGGCAACAGGCTCGAAGCTTGGCGACTCGGTGCAGTTCATTATGCCTCCCTTTGAAAAAGAGGTCAGCATATATGTAATGGCATGGGAAGACGATATTTATACCCCCGAAATATCCAAAATACCCGTAAACATTGCACCCGAGCTTGAAGCGTACGATATGAAAACCACCCTGAGCGATGACGAAACGGAATTGACGATACAGGCAATTGTGCGTAATACAGGTAACTACCCGGCAGAAAACATTGTACTGAAGCTCAATGCCGACGGTGCATACGATGCGGGAGACATTTTGCTCGACAATGAAAACACCGATTTCGGCACAGATTCCGTAAACAACGTCATAGGCGAGATAGAAATCCCCGTTCTTGCTCCCGATGATACTTACGAGCTGGACTATACCATAGTCAGCGGAGATGAGGAAGCGAATACAAGAGCTACGCTGGTTAAAAAGTCAAAGCTTACGGAAAAATACTTCACCAGCGACGGCACGGGAACGTTTACCGTTTCGGCGGATTACGATACCCCTGCTTCCGATGATGAAATATCAACGTTCGCTACCATAAAAAAGAAATCCAAGTTGCTTGCCGCTTCACACACACATACAACCGACACGGCAGCTCCCACACTTACAAATATAACCGTTGAGGATCCCTCTGCTCCCGTACAGGCGGCAAGACTGCGCTCGGCGGGCAATATGACCGTAGAGCTTGATGAGGGCGAAACAAAGACACTTAATATATCACTTGAGCCGTACGGAAGCGACAAGGCGTATAGTCTTATTTATGAAAGCGCGGACACCTCTGTTGCGGAAATTAATTCGTCCAACGGTGAAATATCCGGTATAAGCGAAGGCAACACCACGGTATATGTCAAGGCTGTGAAAAACGGCGCAGGCAATATTGTGCTTGTGGATACGCAGACAGGAGATTTCATGCTGAATGACGGCGAGATATGGGATTTTGAAAACGACACCTCGGAAATCGGCGGAGAGGTCGTAATGACAAAGGAAATATCGGTAAAGGTTACCGCTCCTCAGCAAATACCCGAGGCTCCCTCAGCTCTCCCGGCTGTAACGATACGCTACACCGTCAACTTTGAAACCAACGGTGGAACCGTAATATCCTCCGAAAGCATCAAATCGGGCTCCTCTCTTGAAGAGCCGACGGCACCCACAAAGGAAGGCTACATCTTCGCAGGCTGGTTCACCGACAAAGAGCTTACCGACGCTTATGATTTTGAAACCAACGTAACATCCGGCTTTACCCTTTATGCAAAATGGGAAAAGCAGGAGCAGGAAAAGCCAGAAACAAAATGGGAAAATCCGTTCACTGATGTGGACGAGGATGCATGGTATTACGAGGACGTAAAGTTTGTCAACCAAAACAAGCTCATGCAGGGCATTTCCGAAACAGACTTTGCTCCGAATGCCGAGCTTACACGTGCAATGCTTGTAACAGTTCTCTGGAGAATGGAAAACGAGCCTGTGGTGAACCACATCATACCGTTTGACGACGTTGAGGCGGAAAGCTGGTACACCGAGGCGATCCGTTGGGCAGCGGCAGAGGGAATTGTAAACGGATACTCCGAGACAGAGTTCGCACCCGACGACAGCATCACAAGAGAGCAAATTGCGACAATTATGCACCGCTACGCAAGCTATAAGGAATACGACGTATCCGCGGGAGAAAACACAAGCCTTCTCGCTTACAACGACCATGCGGATATTTCGGACTATGCCGTAGAAGCTATGCAGTACGCATCCGGCACGGGACTGATAAGAGGCAAGACCGAAAGCACCCTGAACCCTGCCGACTTTGCAACAAGAGCCGAAATTGCCGCAATACTTCACAGGTTTATAACATCCGAAAAATAAAAACATCAACAATTTTGTGAAAAGATGTTCGGAATATCCCTTTGTTTGCGGCTGATGAAGCGGACAGACTTATTGGGTTGGCATTAGAAAAGTCAAGGTGATTTTTTTGAAAAAATGTTGTACCAAAACCGTACTAAAAATTCTGATACTCAAGGTATCAGGCTGAAAATACGCGAAAATTATTCCCAAAACTCGTTCCAAAACCTTGGGGACACATTATAAATGCGCTCCGGACCAGAGTGGGAATGATCCCACAGGTCTAAAAAGCCCAGTCAAGAGCGCGGTGAGATAAGAAAACAATGCCGATAAAAAGCCTGTTTCGGGCATCTTCTTCGTTAAAATCCTCGCGAATCCGGTAAAGGATTCGACTGCGGTTTTGCCTTGAAGCTA
>JAFSIZ010000103.1 GCA_017439555.1 Oscillospiraceae bacterium
GTCCCCTCTTTCATACGGGCGGTACGGAAGGTGGCATGTCCACAATTTTATGTCATACTTGTTTGCAAGCTTTGCAAAATCGCGTGCCTCAACATACGGCTCTCTGCCGGCGCTGTATTCCAGAAAATTCATTCCGCTTTCCTTAACCGAGGCAAAGCCTTCGTCGGAAATATCAAGTCCGTATCCTCCGGATCTTCCTATTCTGTACATAACGCACTTCCTTTTGTTTTTTCTTATTATATTATCACAAACAGAGCGAAAAGTCATTATACAATCGGGCAAAATGAGGAAATATGCGATTTTTAATATATCCGTTATATAATCCGGCAAAAGTGACCAAAACCTCTTTAAAAATGCATTTTTATCTGCTATATTTAACATATAGTTAAAATTTCGAGGAGGAATATCCATATGAAAAGACAGATTAAAACAAAGCTTTCGCGCATTTTGTGCACAGCACTCGCTCTGTGCATGATTGCCGCGCTCATTCCGTCGGCATTCGCCACGACAACCGAGGAAACAAAGACGTTTACGATTGATTTTCTGAATGATGTTTCGGGAACAAATACCGCCGCTTATCCGTGGAATACAGAGTATGATGGTACAAATGTATGGGCAAGTCATAGCTTGTATCTGAACGGAGCACTTGTTACAACAACTCCTAACAAGAATCAGCTTCGATATTCAAGTATATATGGTATGGGGCTGCGTGCCGCTCTGGATGGTGATTACTATGCAGTGAAGTTTAAAGCGCCCGAAAGCGGAAATTACAAAATCACCTATAATCATTATCAGGCAAAGTCAAGTACCGGAAATCCGAACGGCGGTGTTGGTGATGTATATCTTCTTGGTGAGGATGCATCTTTGTCTGCCGCAATTTCGGACGGAACCAATAAGCTTTTTGAGGGAATCATATACGGAGTAACAACCAGTAACACTTCGGCAACTGCAGCACAAAAACCGGAATATATGCTTGAAAAGGATAAGGAATACATAATAGCCTTTGTTTCCACCGGACTTGTCGAAGGTGGAACAAGCTACCATATGTATCCGACCTCACTTACCTTTGAATGGATAGAACCTACTTACAGTGATATAGAAGCTGTTTATTCATTCAGCACAATAGGTAAAGATGAAACAAATGGATATAATTCCGATGTTGTAACTACGCCTAATATGATTGCATATGAGAACAGCGGTGGTAGGGTTGAGTTTGATACCATCAAAACTTCTGCTGATACCGGGATGTATGGATGGCAGACAGAGGTATCATATTTTAAGCTTAATAAAATAGATGAATATGTAGCTTTTAAAATACGCGTTCCAAAAGCGGGAACATATTATGCAACACTTGAGTATCTTATAAGAAGCAATAGCGCAACAGCCGATATGTATATTATACAAAGTACAGGTAAGATAGACACTTTGCTTGATGAATCGGAGCCTGTAATCAGTGGAATTGACTTTTGGGATGGCGAAAAAAATGATATCGGAACAACAGGTGATGTTTTCACTGCAACTGCTGCCGGAGAGTATTATTTGATTTTTAAGCATGTCAACAGTGCTAATACCAGTGATATGGGATACGTTCGTCCTGCAAAGCTCACTCTCTCGGGAAGCAAAGATTTAACAACCACAAATGGCTATCCTGTTGCGGGAATTAACATAGAAAAAACTCTTTTTGAAGAGAGTGAAACCGCAACCATTGAAATTACGGCAAATGACAGCGCAACGGGCACAGTACTTACTCCGGATGTCGAAAACCTTGAATCCTCCGATGATAAGGTTATCTCCATTAGCGGCAACACAGTCACCGCAGAAGGTCCCGGTGTTGCAACAATTACCGCTGATGTCAACGGCTATCCCGCATCTGTAACGCTTACCGTAAACGATGCCGCTCTTACCGAAGCATTCTCCGGTGTGAGCACAACAGAAGATTATGCTGATATCGGAAATAAGACAGTGCAAATTCTCACATATTCAACTGACGGAACAAAGCAAAGTTATGAAGATACGGTGACGGTAAAGTACAACGGAAAGACTGAGATCACCGCACCTGACCTTGGCGAAGATTACACCTTCCTTTACTGGGCGAAGGGTGCAACGGATTCAAAGCAGATCATCCCGGGCGAGACAGTTGAGATTTATCCGACGGTTGAACCCACATATATGATTGCAGTCTACGCACCGACAGGCGCAACTGCGGAAGATAAGGTAGAGTTTTATAACTACAACGGTCAGCTTCTTGATGTGACGATCGAAGGTGGCAAAATGCCGGCACTTCCGTCAATGACCGGCTACGGCAAGGCAACCCACTGGGCACTCTATGGTTCAACAGATACTTATAAGGGTGGCGATGTAGCTCCTGAAACCTCGGGAACTGCAATCTTCGTCGCACAGTATAAAGACCTCGAAGAGAACATCACAGTAACTGCAGAAAACTGCACAGTAAACGATGGAAGCTCCGCAACAGTAAAATACGGTGATAAGGTAGAATGCGTTGCTGATGGCTAAGGCGAATTTAAGTGGTGGACAAAGACCGGCGATGACGGTAAAGCCGAAATCGTAAGCCTTAATTCGGAATACACCTTCAATGCATGGGAATCCTGTACAGTGACGGCAGTTTACGGAGACAAGGCTCCGACCTACGTTGGAGATACAATGCGCATAATCCTTGATGAGCTTACCGTTGAGGGAACGACAAACAAGGCATATATGGCAGAGTTTGTCGGGCTTGACCGCGAAGTAGAAAAGGGCATTATGATCGGAACTAAGAAAATAGCACTGTCAAGCAAGGATAACCAGTTCACCGTTATAAACGACCCAGACGCAAC